>NZ_QUAJ01000014.1 GCF_003391055.1 Psychrilyobacter piezotolerans | reverse complement strand
AGTTTAGTTTAGTCACTTAAATTATTAGAGTGTAATTTGATATGTGTCAATGGTCTTTTTTTATTTATTGCTAAAACGCTGACATTTTACTTTGCAACTGTGCTGTCTTTTTACTTTACCATAAACATTATAAAGGTTTAAGTAGTAAAAGTATGTAATATTTATAAATGAATGTCAATACAACGGAGATTTAAAAGTGTATTATAACGTTTTTAAACAATAAAAAATTAATTACTAGACTTGTGAAAAAAAAAGTGATTCCCATTAGATACAAGAACCACTTTTTATTATAAAATTTTATAAATTATACTTCGTATAATTTACTGTATTTATCGATTAAATAATCTACATAATATTTTGAATTAGGAGTTTCTCCAGTGGCAATCTCCATAATTTCATTGGGATCTTTTAATTTTCCGTATTTATGGATATTCTCTCCCAAATATTCTTTGATTTTCTCTAATCTACCCTCTTTTAAGATGGTATCTACATCTAATTTATCTCTCATTGTATTCATTATCTGGGAAGCATTGGCACTTCCTAGAGCATAGGATGGGAAATATCCAAATAACCCGGCAGCCCAGTGGACATCCTGCAGAACACCATGGGAGTCATTGGGAGGAGTTACCCCAAGATATTTTTCCATTCGTTCATTCCAAATTTTTGGCAGGTCACAAGCCCTAATTTTACCCTCAATCAGTTCCTTTTCGATCTCGTATCTGAGGATAATGTGCAATGAATAAGTAAGTTCATCAGCTTCAACTCTAATCAGGTCGGACTGGCTCTTATTGATAGCTTTATAAAATTCATCCAGAGTAACATCTTTTAAATTTTCAGGGAAAACTTCCTGTAATTTTGGATAGATCGGGATCCAAAATTCCAAACTTCTGGCAACTAAATTTTCATACAATCTGGATTGGGATTCATGGATCCCCATGGAGTTCCCACCGCCTAATCGAGTCTCCCATATATCCTCACCTATATTTTGTTCGTATATAGAGTGGCCTGATTCATGGATAGTTCCAAAAAGAGACGGCTGCAGATCATTGGAGAAGTATCTGGTAGTCATCCTCACATCATATTTGTTGAGCCCCATAGAAAATGGATGTGCACTTTCCTTCAATAAGCCCCTTTCGAAATCAAACCCAAGATATTTTGCTATGAATATAGAAAAATCTTTCTGTTTTTCAACGGAATAGTCTAATTTTAAAAGGTCATCGGATATAAAATCTTTCTTTTTATTGATCTTTAAGATGAGGGGAACAAGTTTTTCCTTTAAATCTTCAAAGAATATATCCAGCTGCTTAACAGTTATTCCAGGCTCGTAATCATCCAGAACAGCGTCATAGGGATGTTCTTTATACCCTTTATAATTCACATAGTTTTGTTTGTATTTGATTATTTTTTCTAAGTAGGGCAGGAATAATGAGAAATCATTTTTTCCCCGGGCTTCTGCCCATACAGGCTGGGCCTTGGATAGAAGTTCACTGTATTCTTTATACTCGTGTAAAGGAATCTTTTTTATATTTTCGATGTCTTTTTTAGTTTCAATGACGATTTTTTTATGGATTGCATCTAAAAGATCTAAATTTGCAAGTAAAAGATCTAAATTTTTATTGAATTTGTGATCGGTTAGAATTTTATGGGATTCACCACTATAGAAACCCAGGACTTTAGAAGCTTTTCTAATCCCTTCTTTAGGTGCTCCAGTTTCTAAATCCCAGTAAATAATCGATGATGCATAGTCATAATTACTGAGTTCCTCTAACTTATTGATTACATAATCCAATGCTTCCTGATATTTCATTTTCTCCCCCCATGATCTGCTTATTTTTTATCTAAAATCAAATTATTTAAAGATGAGTCTTTTTTTCTTTTAGCCGGGTCGATGAGTCCGTATTCAACCATTAACTTCGAATCGGTTAAGTTATTGTCGTGATCAAAATAATCCTGTCCAATAAGTGAAACATAGGTAGTTCCAACGATCCAGGTATGTTCATTTCCTCTGATAGAAAAATTGTCGTAATTTTCTTCAAAGGGAGCGGAATCCGGTTCTCCCCATTTTTGTGAATAATCTTTGAACAGCCCTTCTACATCAGCTGATCTGACCTTAGTCGGGTCAAAGACCGTTACTATCTTATAGAGCTGGTTGTCCACGAGATAGAAGACAACTTTCCCTATATCTGTACCCTTGGGATAATAATTATATTTTGTGACGTTGCTGCTAGGTGTAAATTCCCTTTCCACCTCAGGATAAAAACCTTTGATGGCATCTATACTGAACCCCCATCCTAAACTTTCAAAATTGGGGATAGCAAAGGTCAGGCAGGTTGTCAAAAAAAACAGTGTTATAATTTTTTTCATTAGTTTTTTTCCTCAAGACCAATAGATTTTGCCTTTTTTAACAGCTGATCTGAAATATCTTCGATGAGACCCTGGGTACTGAAGTCCTTAAATATTTTAATATTATCTATGATGTAAAGAGTGTCTTCGACCTTCATCCTGCCGCAGCCAATGGGCATTCCGAAGTCATATAAGATAGCGTAATATGAATCTTTAACCTCTTCAATCTGGGCTTCTCCTGTAACTTCTTTCATTATTCTAGAGTAAGACATAAACATGAGTGGTCCTTTTCCAACTTCTACTTTAAACATATATTCCTCCTGATTTTTAAATTTAATACTATATTTATGATCTATTATATCATAAAATTCATATCATCTTGTAAAAATCAAATTAAATTTATCGGAAAGCTCAGGATTTAAGCTGTATCCCTCCAGATTAAATTCTTTGATCCGATCTATAGAAGTAATCTTGTTTTTGACTATATAGTTGAGCATCAGGCCGCGCCCCATTTTCGAATAAGTACTTACCGATTTATAGAGATCCCCTTTTTTTTCTTTGAAATCTATGGTTATCATGGGTTTTTCTATGATTTTGGAAAATTCTTTCGAGGCTAAATTTAAGACGAGTTCATCTTCTTCAAAATATCCGTTCACTTCTTTTTTCCAAAATTTATATAAATTCTGATCTTTCAGGAGTTTCATATTCATATCCAGTCTGTATTCTTTGATGAAGTCAGAGGGCTTAAGGATTCCATAGAGGGCAGAAAGGATGATAAGATGGGAATCTAAAAATTCGAATTCCTTCTCATTATAGCTGTCTAAGTCCAGTTGTTTAAATGATATCCCATTGTAAGCTCCTATGGCTTTTTTAGTATTGGCACTTTTGTAGTTTTCATAGATCTCTTTCACATGATTTAAGGTGTTTCCTTTGACCTTCATTATTCTGGTTATTTCATCCAGGGACAGACTCTTTAAGTGCTTTAAAAGAAAATTTGTCTTACCGGTGAAATTTATTTTAAGCGGGGTTTTTACGGAATCTGAAAAATCCATTGATTTTGCCGGTGAAAATATAATTTTCATACTGAACCTCCTGTGTATAATTATTTTAATTATAATACCAGGGATGGGAAATTCATAATTTTTTTAAATTAAAGGAGTATATATATTTTCCCCACCGTGTATTATTTCGTGGATAGTTTCTTCTATAATTCTAAACCCTAATATTATTTCATCTTCACTTACGGCAGCAAAACTGATCCTTATTTTATTGGAACTGGTTTTTTTATAAAAAAATACATTTCCAGGGAGGACATTGACACCCCGTTCTTTAAATTTCATATACAATAAATCACAATTTAAATCATTTAGAACTGAAACCCAGAAATAAAACCCGCCTTCAGGAAGATAATCTAATTTTAAAAATTTGGATTTAAAAATAAGGGATTTTACCAGTTCATATTTTTGTTTATAAAAACTTCTTATTTTTAACAGGTGTTCCTCATAATGGTTTTCTAAAAATACATTCAATGATCTTTGAGATAAACTGCAGGATGATATGTCGGAGATAAATTTAGAATTAATAATGCTGGAAATGAATTTTTTAGGGGGAATTAAATACCCTAACCTCAGACCAGGCATAATAACTTTAGAAAAAGTATTTATATAAAAAACTTTATCCATAAAATCCATGGATTTTATGGAAGAAGTGGGAATATCGTGGTAATACAATTCGGATAAACAATCGTCTTCAATAATATAAAAGCTATATTCTTCAGCTAAGTTTAATAATTTAATTTTTTTATCGTCGGACCATTTATAGCCTGTTGGACTCTGAAAATTAGTCATGACATATACATAGTCTATTTTTTTTGATTTAAGGATATCTTCCAATGTCTCCATATCAAAGCCATCGGCTTGTACAGGGACGGTTTTAATTTTACAAAAATTAGAAAAAGTAGTGATTGCACTGGAATAAGTGGGACTTCCTAAAATAATGGTAGAGTTGTTTTTTATTATTCCTTTTTTTAACAGATCTAACCCCTGCTGTGCCCCGTTAATAATCTGAATTTCCTTATGAGATATATTTTTTATCTCTTTTTTCAGTAGATTAGCAATGTTTTTTCTCAAGTCTAAATTTCCTTGAGAATCTTCATAAATAAATAGATCGGAACCGTCCTCTAAAAAAAGATTGGAAATAATATTTTGAAAGATCTCAGTGGGAAATATTTCTTTATTGGGGGTAGCACTGGCAAAATTAATATTGGAATTTATTTTAATCTGCCCGTTTTTAAAATTCTCTAAGATTGGTTTTTGCAGGGTGCAGGTGTTGTTTAAATTTATATTTTTAACAAAGGACCCGCTTCCCTTTACTTTATAGATATATCCGTCTGCTTCTAGCAGGGAATATGCCTTTAAAACGGTGATATTATTGATTTTAAGTTTATTTGCAATCTGTCGGATCGAGGGTAATTTTTCATCTACTTTGAATCTTTTAGTGAGGATCTCTTCCTTAAAATGTGAATAAATCTGTTTGTAGATATCTGTGTCTTTATTTAGAATTATTTTTATGTTCATTTGCTCTCCTTTTAATCGAAAGTGTTATACACCACTTTTGTTTGGATTTTATTGACAAAGTATAACTTTGAGATTATACTTACTATAAATATACGATAATAATACAAAAAAATCAAGAACAGTATCAAGTGATGTATAACAGTTGTTGTGGAGGAGTGAAAATGAAGTATAACTTTAATGAAAAAATTGATAGAAAAAATAATCATTCTGCTAAATGGTCGGAAATGGATAAAAATTTTGTTTCAAATGACCTTTGGCCTATGTGGATAGCGGACATGGACCTGAAAACAGCTCCAGAGGTAACTGAGGCCATGGCAGAAAAAGCACACGAAGGTATCTTTGGATATGTTTACAGACCGGATGCCTACTATAGGAGTGCTGTGGGATGGTGTAAAGATAGATTTTCCTGGGAGATAGAGACAAAAAACCTCATCCATACTCCAGGAGTAGTACCGGGGATATCTCTTATGATAAGACTATTAACGAACCCCTCGGATAAAATAATGATACAAAATCCTGTATACTATCCATTTACAAATGTAGTAAAGAAGAATAACAGAAACCTTGTGGTAAACTCATTAATCAAAGATGAGAGTGGATACTATACTATGGATTATACAGATTTTGAGGAGAAAGCAAAGGATCCGGATTTAAAGTTTTTTATTCTTTGTAATCCGCATAATCCAGTGGGAAGATCTTGGAAGAGAGATGAGCTTGAAAAGATAGGAAAGATCTGTTTAGAAAATAATGTAAGAATAATTTCAGATGAGATATGGAGAGACCTTGTAATGCCTGGGAATGTACATACTCCAATGTCTTCTATCTCAAAGGAGATAGAGGACATTACAATTACTTGTTTTTCTGCAGCCAAAACTTTTAATTTAGCAGGACTTCAGGCAGCATTTTTACACTTTCCAAGACTGGATGAGAGAGAAATAATGGATACAGAGCTTGGGATATTGGATATAAAAAGAAATAATCCATTTGCAATTGTTGCAGTGGAAGCAGCTTTTACAAGGTGCCATTCGTGGGCAGATCAACTGGTAGAGCATATAGATGGAAATATGGATTATTTGGTAGATTATGTTTCTAAAAACCTACCAAGAGTAAGGGTAAGAAAACCAGAGGCAACTTATCTTGTTTGGCTTGATTTTTCAGACTACGGCCTAAATAAAGATGAACTTTCGAGACTAATGCAGGAAAAAGGAAAGATAGCACTGGATGATGGTTATTGGTTTGGAGTAGAAGGGGAAGGTTACGAAAGGATAAATGTAGCGTGCCCAAGATATATGTTGGAAGAAGGAATGAAGAGAATTAAAAAAGCAGTGAATCATTTATAATAAAAAATTTAAATAAAAAGATTAAAATACAAAATGTTATATTTATTAGGGAATCTAGAGGAGGAAAAATGAAAGGAATTCAAGAAAAAGGATTTGGAACAAAGGCTATCCACGGAGGGTCAGAAAAAAATCCATTCGGAACATTAGCAACACCGATATATCAAAGTTCTACATTTGTATTTGACACTGCAGAACAAGGCGGTAGAAGATTTGCTTTAGAGGAAGCGGGATATATTTATTCGAGATTAGGAAATCCTACATCAAGTGTTGTAGAAGGGAAATTAGCGTTATTAGAGGGAGCAGAAGCAGCGTTAGCAACTAGTTCAGGAATGGGAGCTATCTCTTCTACAATGTGGACACTGCTTAAAGCTGGAGACCATGTGTTAGCGGACAAAACTTTATACGGATGTACATATGCGTTCTTAAGTCATGGATTGACTAAATTCGGAATAGACGTGGAATTTGTAGATACTTCTGATTTAGAGGCTGTAAAAAAATCTATGAGACCTAACACAAGAATAGTTTACTTAGAAACACCGGCAAACCCAAATTTAAAAATTGTAAATATAAAGAAAATTTCTGAAATAGCTCATGAAAACAAAGACACATTGGTAGTAGTAGATAATACATTTGCAACACCGTATCTTCAAAATCCTATAAAATTAGGAGCCGACCTAGTAGTTCATTCAGCTACTAAATATTTAAACGGTCATGGAGATGTAGTAGCAGGATTTGTAGCAGGAGACTTAGAGACAGTAACCCAGATAAGATTAGTAGGTGTAAAGGATATGACTGGTTCTGTGCTAAGCCCGCAAGATGCTTTTCTTATGATAAGAGGAATGAAGACTTTAGAGCTTAGAATGGAAAGACACTGCAGTAATGCAGGGGAGATAGCTGAATTCTTAGATGCTCATCCTATGATAGAAAAGGTATATTATCCAGGACTTGAATCTCATGAAGGGCATGAAATTGCAAAGGAGCAAATGAATGGATTCGGAGGAATAATAGCATTTGACGTAAAAGGCGGGATAGAAGCAGGAAAAAAATTATTAAACAGCTTGGAATTATGTACTCTAGCAGTAAGTTTAGGGGATACAGAAACATTGATCCAGCATCCGGCATCTATGACTCATTCTCCATACACTAGGGAAGAAAGGTTGGCATCAGGAATTACAGACGGACTTGTTAGAATATCTGTAGGTTTAGAAGGTGTAAATGACATTATAGATGATTTGAAGCAGGGATTAGAAAAAATATAAGGTAAATTATTTAAGGGGGGAATTAACTATGTCAGGGGAATTGAAAAAAAATGGAATTTGGGAATCGTATAAACCTATGATTCTTTTGTTAATGGGAATCGTAGCCGGAAGTATTATTGGTTTAATTTATGGGGAAAAAGCAACAGTTTTAAAACCATTTGGGCAGATTTTTCTTAATTTAATGTTTACAGCAGTAGTACCACTGGTATTTTTCAGTTTGGCCAGTTCAATAGCTAAGATGTCAAATATGCAGCGTTTAGGGAAGATTCTTAGAAATGTTTTAGGTATCTTTTGTATCACAGGAATGTTTGCTTCAATTATTATCATCATTATAGTTAGAATCTATCCACCGGCACAGGGTGTGGTAATGGACTTCGGAGAATATATTCAGCCTGAAAAAGCTAATTTATTGGATCAATTAGTAAAAGCTCTTACAGTTGGAGACTTTAATTTGATCTTATCCAAGAATGCCATGCTTCCACTGATAATTTTTGCCATGACATTTGGTTATTGTGTCAGTGCGGTTAACAAAGCCAGAGGCGTTACTACAAGTGCCTTGGTAGATGTGCTGGATATGTGCAGTGAAGTATTTATGAAAATGATAAGCATTATTATGTTATATGCACCGATTGGATTGGGAGCTTATTTTGCAGCATTGATAGGTCAGTTTGGTGCTGATTTATTAGGAGCTTATGCCAGAGCTATCTTGATGTTTTATCCTATTTGTATCATCTATTTTTTAACGGCATTTACGGGGTATGCATATTATGCCGGCGGGAAAAAAGGAGTAAAATTATTTTATAAAAATATATTTCCTGTAGTATTGACGTCGTTAGCTACTCAAAGTTCAGTGGCTACTCTGCCGACTAACTTTGAAAGTGGGAAAAAAATAGGGGTTCCTGAAGATATAAGCAGTATTACCCTTCCACTTGGAGCAACTATTCATATGGATGGAACGGCACTGACTACATTGATGAAAATAGCCTTCTTATTTGGAATCTTCAATATGGAGTTTACAGGAATAGGAACATGGGCAACAGCTATTGCCATATCGGTGATGTCTGGAGTGGTAATAAGTGGAATTCCAGGAGGAGGAATGATGGGTTCACTTATCATCGTTGCTTTCTACGGATTTAACCCGGAGGTTATACCAATTATAGTAACTATAGGAATTCTTACAGATGCTATGGCTACAATGATAAATGCAACTGGAGATTGCGTGGCATCTATGATGGTAGCAAGAAGAGTTGAAGGTAAAGGCTGGATGGATAAATCCAGTGGAGATTTGGAAGAATTAAAAGCGGATACCGTTGTTTAAAAACTTAGAATAAATTAAAAAAGGCTTGAATCCTGTGAAGGATTCAAGCCTTTTTAAAAAAATTAATCATTCAACTATCTTATGAGCTTTTTTTTTACTTTTTGCCAAATACAATTCTTTTATCAGAGCAAAACTAGGGATAGCTATGATGATTCCCAGAGCACCCCAAACACTGCCCCCGAGGGTAACCGCTGCAATAGCCCAAAACATACTGAGGTTCAGGCTGGTTCCTAAAATCTTAGGTTCTAAAACCCAGGCATCAAATTGCTGCAATAATGCCAAGAAAATTATAACTATAAGGGTATTACCGGGATTGGTAAATAATGCTATAGTTGCTCCTAAGACAATACCGATAAAGGGACCTAGATAGGGCACAAAATTGAAGACAGTAATAAATATCCCCAGTAAAATAACATAGGGAATGTGCATAATGGTCAACCCAACCATGGCGATTCCACCTATTATCAGGGAATCCAATGTTTTTCCTGAAAGGTATCCTAAGAATACCCTTTCTATTTTGTGAGATAGACTTTTTATTTCGCCGGATAACTTTTTAGATAAAAAGGTGTCTAAAATTTCTTTGGCTAAGGTATGAAAATATTCCTTGTTTCCTAAAAAAAATATAGAAAAAATAAGGGAAAAAATCAAACTTACAATTTTTGCTGTAACCCCTAAAAACTGGCCAACTAAGAAGGAAAACTCCTGCTTCAGGAAAATAAGGGTCTTCTGCTGTAGGAGTAAAAGTTCATTTAAAAGATTGACATCCTTTAAAAATGGAAGGAGGTGTCTATACTTAGCTACAGAATTTTCAAAGACTGAGATATATTTTGGATAATTTTCTATCAGATCGGATATATTTCCAATCAATCTAGGGATTATAAATGAAAAGAATAATCCCAAAAGGAGAAAGAGGGAAAAATATAGGATTAGAATACTGGATTTTCTATTTATTTTTTTGTTTTTTTCAAAAAATTTTAGGATGGGATTCAATAAAAAAGCAATAATCCCGCCATAGATAAATACTGAAAAAAAGGAGAAAAACTTTCCCAGGGTAAGGGTGATAGCTCCCGGGTTATTAAATCTTGTGTAGATTAAAATTAAAATTATCCCTGTAAAGAGGGGTTTGTTTATCTTTTTCATTTGGATTCTCCTTTTGTGCTAAAAAAATTATAAATTATACATTTAATTTCCAACTGTTCCTTAATTTTACCCGATATAGCAGGCAAAATCAAACTAAAATTATTAAAAAATTACACTCCTGCATGCTTTTAATCTGTGGAATCAGACAGCATTGTAGGAGTCGGAGGAATCCTATTTTTATTGCCAAAATTCATTAAATGTTATATAATACAATATAAAACAATAAAGAAATTAGGTGGTAGGAAATGAAAAAAGGTGTAAATAAAGATAAACCAAAAGGAACAGAATACAATATACTGAAGGCTATAAAAAAAACAAAGAGATTTGCTGAAGTAAAGGAAGCGGCCAGAAGAACTGATAAAAAAAGATTGAATGCAGAAGCCAGAAAAGAAAAGGATGAGAAACAAGCTAAGATAGATGCTGCGAAACAATTGACATTGGTAGGGTATAAAAAAGGTTATATCTTAGTAGAGATAGATGGGAAGATAGAAAAAAGAAAGCCATTCTATCCGAAATTAACTTTTACTAAGGAAAACTATAAAACTCATATTGGGGATATAGCAATAAAATTATATGGAAACCATATTAGAATAAGAGAAATATTAGGGTATGAAAATATTGTAAAGGAATTGGCATTTGAAATAGAAGGAACCCTGTAATATGGTAAAAAAAATAATTATTAGATGCCCGAAGTGTAAGAAAAAGATGAAAATTGCGGACAAACCTGCTAAATACAGGTGCCCCAGTTGTGGAGAAGTCTATAAATATACTGCATTAAAAAAAGCGGCCGGATATCCGGGAAAGATCATATCCGGGATATTTCAAACAGGAAGAGACATAGTTGTAGGGGTAAAAACCAAGTATACTATGGCTAAAAACACTGCTAAATATATGAAACAAGTTAAGAAAAATATGAAGGCAGATCCTAACTGGTCAAATGTAAAAAAAGAAGAAAATCGTATGAAGGAAGCTGAAAAAGCAAATAAAAAATCAGTTTTTGACAGATTTAAAAAGAAATAAATATAGATTAATTTTTAAGGAAAATCTACTCTTTCAACAGGGTAGGTTTTTTGTTTTTGTTGTGAACTATATAAAACTCAAATTTTTTTTAATTTTTAAAGGAATTATCATAAAAAATATGTAAATCTAAATAAGGTAATAAATCTAAAGGGAGGGACTTATGAATTCTTATACAGATGTTGAAAAAAAACTATGGCCCAAATATCGTGAGGAAATTAATCATTCTAGAAATACCGTTGAAGTTGAAGGGGTATTTACCATGCAGGTAGCGGAACTTTTAAGTGAGATTCTCGGAGAAAAAATCTATTCGGAAGATGTTATTTTTCATCCCCAGGAAGAGTGCTTCTACAGGTTTACAGAAAAATTATTGAAAAACGAAAACTTTAAAACCGCTTTTGAAAGTTCGGATTTAGGAGCTATTATAGACAGGTATGCTCATTCAGCAAATAGCCGGTATGTTCATCTGAGTAAATTGCCTGAAAAGACTAATTCCAAGATAAAAAGACATTAGTCCCTGATTATTCAGGGGCTTTTTTTTTGCATAAAGGCCTTTAATTCTTTGATTTTAATCTTTAAAAATCAAGGATGGATTAAATGTGTGAAGTGGAAAAACATCTCTATCTATGGTATAATTTTATGATTAAATGGACAGTTATGCACTGAGTCATAACAGGGATAATTTATTAAAAATAGCAATAAGAGGTGAAAACAGATGATAAAAATATATATCGCTCCCATGGCAGGAGTGACAGATTATACATATAGAAGAATTATGAATAAATTCCATCCGGATTTGATGTTTACGGAGATGGTAAGTGTAAATGCAGTGAAGATGGCCAATGAAAAAACAATAAAACAAATGCTTAGACTGCTTCCCAATGACGGGGTCCAGATTTTCGGCCGGGATATAGACGTTATGGTGGAATGTGCTAAATATGTAGAGAGCTTGGGAGTAACTTATATAGATGTAAATATGGGGTGCCCCATGCCTAAGATCACAAAGAACGGTTATGGATCAGCTCTATTAGAGGATCCAGAACATATAAGAAAATTGATGACAGCCATAAAAAATGCCTTAAAACCTGAGACAAAACTATCTATGAAGATAAGAATAGGTTATAAGGAGCATAAAAATCCGGTAGAGATAGCCAAGATAGCGGATGAATTAGGTCTGCACCATATTACAGTCCATGGGAGAACCAGGGAACAAATGTACAGCGGGACGGCTAATTGGGAGACTATAAAGCAGATAAAAGAAGCTGTGTCTATACCGGTTATCGGGAATGGGGATATATTTACAGCTGAGGATGCCTATGAAAAAGCTACTGAATCAGGGGTAGACGGAATAATGCTGGCTCGTGGAATATATGGAAATCCATGGCTGATTCAGCAGATAAGGGAAAGATTTGAAACTGGAGAAGTGAAGACAAAAATAACATATATCGATAAGATAGATATGGCATTAAAACATATAGACTATATGAAGGAAGATTATCCTGAAAAGCAGTTTAATTTTGAGATAAGAAAACATCTATGCTGGTATCTCAAGGGAATAACCGGTGGGAGTAAGGTGAAGAATCTGCTGAATAAGATAGATAACTACGATGAGATAAGTGAAGTATTGATAAGGTTGAAAGAAAAATTAAAGGAATATAATTCACAATAAAAAGCAAGAAAATAAAATTAAAAGTGAGGTTTAAGATAATGAGTAAAGAAACGCCACTCATGAAACAATATAAAGAGATAAAGGAACAGAATCAGGAAAATATCCTATTTTTTAGATTAGGAGATTTCTATGAGATGTTTTTTGAGGATGCTGTAATTTGCTCAAAAGAATTAGGTATAACCTTAACCAGTAGAAATAAGGAAAAGGGGCAGAATGTGCCTCTGGCAGGAATACCATACCATTCAGCAGCAGGATATATATCAAAATTAGTAGCCAAGGGGTACAAGGTTGCCATATGTGAGCAGGTAGAAGCTGCCAGCGAAGCCAAGGGTCTGGTAAAGAGGGAAGTTGTAAAGGTGATCACACCTGGTACGGTAATAGATACCGATTATCTCGACGATAAGAGCAATAACTATCTTTTAGGGATAATAATCAGAGAAAATAAAGCAGGGATATCCTATCTGGATATAACCACAGGGGAATTTAAGGTAACCCAGTTGGAAGGAAAAGATATAATATCTCAAGCCATAAATGAAATCTATAAATTATCTCCTACAGAGATATTGGTAGAGAGCAGAACCCTGGAAAGGTTTAACGAGGAATTCAGTGATTATAAAAAATTAAATGAGATTGTGATAAACCCCATAAATAAAGTGAAAAATGCAGATGAGATATTAAAAAAGTATTTTAATGTAATCTCCCTGGAAAGTTACGGGATAGACAGGAAGGAACTGGCTGTGGATGCCGGTGGATTTGTTTTGGAGTATGTATTGGAGCTGCATAAATACAATGAACTGCCTATTCAGACGATCTCCTATGACAATAGGATGAATTATCTGGAATTAAACCTGGCCACCCAGAAGAACTTGGAATTGGTGGAAAATACAAGGGAAAAAACTAATATGGGAACTCTCCTATGGGTCTTGGACAGGTGTAAAACTTCCATGGGAACCAGGATGCTGAAAAAGATGATAAAGAATCCCCTTTTAAATATCGACGAGATAGAAAAAAGACAGGGAGATATAGGTTATTTTATAGATGAGGTTTTAGTCCGTGAAGATGTGAGGGAAGGATTGAAGAGTATCTATGATTTGGAAAGACTCATAGGGAAGATAATCCTGGGAACTGAAAATGCCAGAGATCTGATAGCTATTAAAAAATCTATCAAATCATCTTTAGAAGTTATAAAAATCCTGGGAGCAAACCAGATGTTTACCACCGATATAAAAAAATTAGTGGAGATCTATAATCTGATAGAAAGATCCATAGTGGAGGAACCGCCGTTTTCCGTTAGGGAAGGGGGGATGATCAAAACCGGTCATAATGAAACTTTGGACGAACTCCATACCATCTCTAAATCAGGAAAAAACTATATTTTGGAGATAGAAAAAAAAGAGAAGGAAAAAACCGGGCTAAAAACCCTCAAGATAAAATACAATAAAGTATTCGGTTATTTCTTGGAGGTAAGCCGGGCTAATTCTCATCTGGTTCCGGAGGAATATATAAGAAAACAAACTCTTACCAATGCCGAAAGATATATAACTCCTGAATTAAAGGAATATGAATCTACTATATTGAATGCCAAGGGAAAGATCGAAGGGCTGGAATATGATCTGCTGAAAGAGATCTCGGGAAAGCTGGTAGGAGAGATAAAATTACTGCAAAAACTGGCCTTTGGATTAGCCTATGTAGATGTAATCGCATCTTTGGCCGATATAGCTACTAAAAATAACTATATATGCCCGAAAATAGTAGAGGGATACGATCTGGAGATAAGAAGCGGCCGTCACCCAATTGTGGAAAAACTCGTTGTAGGAGAGGACTATATAAGTAATGATATTATATTGGACGAAGAGACCAAGGTAATTGTACTGACAGGGCCGAATATGGCAGGTAAATCTACCTATATGAAACAGGCAGCTCTCATTATACTGATGGCCCAAATGGGTTCTTATGTGCCGGCCTCCAGTGCTACGATAGGTATTGTAGATAAGATATTTACAAGGGTTGGAGCCAGTGACGACCTGGTAAGCGGGCAGTCTACATTTATGGTAGAGATGAGTGAGGTAGCCAACATAGTAAACAATGCTACAGACAGGTCTTTTGTTATTTTAGATGAAGTAGGCCGTGGAACGTCTACATTTGACGGTCTTTCTCTGGCAAGTGCTATAACAGAGTATATCCATGATAATTTGGGAGCTAAAACTATATTTGCTACCCATTATCATGAGCTGACAGAGCTGGAATATAAATTGAAATATCTGTCCAACTATAGGATAGAGGTCAGTGAAGCCAACGATGAAGTGGTGTTTCTCCGTGAAATAGTAAAGGGAGGAGCCGATAAATCCTATGGAATCGAGGTAGCCAGGCTTGCCGGCCTGCCAGCTGAAATACTGCTGAAAGCCAAACAGCTTCTGCAGGTTTTGGAGACGAAAAAAGCTATAATCGAGGAAAAAATAGGGTCGGAACAACTGTCGCTGTTTGGAGGATCCCCTATAAAAATAGAAAAACCAAAAATAGTAGAACCTCAAATAAGTACAGGTGAAAAGAAAATTTTAGCCGAGGTAGCTAAACTGGATGTAAATAACCTGACACCCTTGGATGCTATGATGAAATTAAATGAACTTAAAAACTTATTGATGAACTAATAAGTTTTTATCGCTAATTATTCTGGCGTTGGTTACTCTTTGACATCGTAATTTTTTTATAACTATAAGAAAATTTCGTACTCGTCAATCGAGCAACCATAAAAAGGATGAGTTTGTACCGATTAAAAGGGGGTAAATATGCTCAAAAAAATATCATACTATATAGGTGCAATACTTTTAGTGGTATTTGTCTACTTTAACTATATAAAGGAACCGGAGCAGATAGAAAAAAAAGGTGAGGAATCCCTGGTAACTTCCAATGTTTCTTATGATGTGGAAAATTACCACGTAGAAGCAGAGAAGCAGATCGATGATACTGTTAATAATAAAAGAACCTTTGAGAAAGCTGTAGCCATGTTTGACGGGATGAAGCTGTCTGGAGATAATGCCCTGGTAGACAGTGCAAATAATTTATTTTTAGAAAACAATATACTGGGAGTATCTCAAAATGGATGGAAAATAGAGGCGGAAAAAGCTAATTATGACCAGAAAGCAGAGAAAATATATGCCAGCAACCAGGTGAAAGCGTACAATGAAGAGGAGGGTATTACCCTTTATGGAGATTCATTGGTGACAGACACAAAATTAGAAGATTTAAACTTAAAAGATGACATAAGGGTGGTAACAGACAAGATGCAGCTCAGTGCAAATTTTGTGCATTATAATGATGCCACTAAGATTTTGGATGTGAAGGAAAACATCAGGATAAGAGGAAGGAAATTAGGGGCTTTGCAAACTGACGAACTATCCGGCCACTTTAAAGAAGCCAGATATGACGGGATAAAGAAAACTATCCATGCCCAGGGAGATTTTGTCATATATTATAAGGGGGCAAACCTTAGAGCGAAAGATTTTAAATATGATGAGATTACAGGGAATTTTACTATCTCTAAAGATATAGTGATAGAATTTGAAAATGGAAACCTGACTGTGGAGAAGATAAATTATGTGGCTGATGAAAATAAGATGTATTTCACAGGACCTCTCAGGGGAAAAAATGGCAACTTTAATCTGGCTGCCGACAACGGAGTGTATGATAGTCTTACCGGGATGTTGAAAGTAGATGGAAACATTAAAATTGACAATAAAACAAGTAAACTTTCAGCTGACAGGGGAACCTATGATACAAAAACAGGGGATCTCTATATGACCTCTAAAAAATCAGTGAGTTATGAGGATTTAGACAGGAAAATCCTTACCAAAGATCTCGCTTATAACAGTAAAACCAAGGAATTAAAACTATTAAACAGCTACGACTATAGGGGAGATACCTATGAAAGTATAGGAAAAGAACTTTATTATAACGATGAAACTAAGATTGGAAAAATTACAGATGGAAGTTTTAAAGGGGACCAGCTGGATGGCCGGGCTCAGAAGGTTGACTTTAACTTAGAAAAAAAATCATATATATTTACAGGGGATGCTGAAGTTACCCATAGGGGATCGATCCTAAAGAGTCAAAGGATAGATGTGGATGACCTGAATAAAAGAGCCTATATCTATGGGAAATATACAATCTATAACCCCGAGGATAAAATAACTTTTTATGGTGAAAATGCTGAATATAAGATGGATGCAGGAGACTTGATTTCCAGAGGCAGAGTGACGGTGATCCAGGATAAAAAAAATATGACAGGTGAAAATTTAACTTATAATTCCAATACAGGCTTAGGAAAGATAGAAAAAAATATAGTTATTGTAGATGAAGATGGGTCTAAAATGGTAGGAGACCGGGGAGAATTTGATACCAATAATTATGCTGAAATCATCGGGAACTTAAAGATAACAACAAATGATGCCACTCTCTATGCTGATCGTGGAAAATATATATTTGCTGAACAAAGGGTGGATATACCAGGGGATATTAAGATAATATCTAAAGATGGAAATGCAACTATGAATGATGGAATTTATTTTGTTTCTGAGAAAATGGTGAAGGCCAAAAACTTTAATGGAATAAGCGGGGATAAAAAAGCCTCTGGTGATGAGGTGAATTACTTTATTCCCAGACAGGTTGTTCAGCTGAATAAAAATGTAGTGATACAAAATCCAGGGATGAAATTTACAGGCAGTCAGGTAGAATACTCCTTTATTACAAATGATATCTATACTTCGGAAAAATATAAGATCTATTATGAAAATTATACAATAGATGGCCGGACTATGAAGGGGAATATGGAAAGTGAGATCTTAGATGGGACTAAAGTAAACTTAAGATCATCCACAGGGGAAGAACTCTATGGCGATTTTATGTTTGGGGATCTAAAAAACAGACAGATCGATCTGGATGGAAATGTACGTGCTACTGCCTTTAATGTAGACAAAAAAACACAGAAAAAAGAACCTGTTAAGATAAGAGGTGACACAGCTAAGATATTTTTATATGAAGATGCCAACGGGGAATTATCCATTTCAAGATCTGAGATAAAGAAAAATGGAGTCTATGAATATCAGGATATGACCCTGTATTCAGATTATATGGAAGTGGATCTGATAAAAAAACTGGCTCTGGGACGTCGTGGTAACCATCTGAATATAGGTGGTACAACCGATGTTAAATCTGAAATTACCGATATCGATATGAATACAGAGATAGCAGTTCTTATAAATGATGTGGAATTCAAAAACGTGGATAAAGACGGAAAAGTCATGACTGCATCATCTGATAAGGGAGAAATATTTAATAAAACTAAGGTTGCCGTTTTACGGGAAAATGTGGCAGCGGACACAATAGAAAACCATATTGAAGCTGACTACGCAAAATACTTCATGGAAACAGGGATATTGAATGCCGAAGGAAATGTAAGGATAGATTATAAAAAGTAGGAGGTAAAATTTGAAGAGTATAATTGCTCAGGATCTGTGTAAAAGCTATAAGAAAAGAAGAGTTGTAAATAAAATAAGTTTAGAAGTACATAAGGGTGAGATAGTTGGGCTTTTAGGACCTAATGGAGCAGGAAAAACTACTACTTTTTATATGATCACAGGGATAGTAAAACCTGAATCTGGAAAAGTTTTTTTCAATGAACAGGATATAACTGATTATCCTATGTATAAAAGAGCCAATATGGGAATTGGATATCTGGCCCAGGAACCATCTATATTTAGAGACCTCAGTGTAGAGGACAATATCCTGGCTATCTTAGAGATGAGAAAGATAAAGAAAGAAGAAAGAATTAAGATAAAAGATGATCTGTTGGAAGAGTTTAAACTTACCCATGTGGAAAAATCCATGGGGTATTCCCTCTCTGGAGGAGAAAGAAGGAGGGTTGAGATAGCCAGAACAATAGCTAACAACCCGGATTTTATTCTGTTGGATGAACCCTTTGCAGGGGTAGATCCGATAGCTGTAGAGGATATCCAGGAGATTATAAGGTATCTGAAAAAAAGAGGACTGGGTATCTTGATCACAGACCACAGTGTGAGGGAAACACTGGGAATCACCGACAGGGCCTATGTAATGGCTCAGGGGGAACTCCTGATAAGCGGGTCACCGGAAGAGATAGCCAACGACGAAAGAGCAAGAAAGATCTATTTGGGAGAGGGGTTTAAATTAGATTAGGTTATCTGATTTTTCAATGTCTAGATGTGATATAATAAAAATTAAGAAAAGTAATAACTAAAAGATTAACCACCAATTACGCTAATGACACGAATAAAAACTTGAATAAAATATACAATTGATAATACATAGAAAGAAATTTAAAATTTAAACCTTGAGCACAAAGCACACAAAGGAAAAGAAAGAAAGTTCTCAAAGAGTATCTGAAACAAAGATTTTTATCTCTGAGAATCTCAGTATAACTCTGTGTCTTTCCGTTGAAAGGTTTTAATCTGTGAAAATCAAAATATTAAAATGAAAAACCAAAGGAAAATATCTGTGGGGCCAATAAGAGTCTCAGGATAATTTAACTATTTAAATTTTGGAGGATAGGATGAATAATTTAACGGGTAACGAAATCAGAAGAAAATTTATAGAATTTTTTGAAGGAAAACAGCATAAACACTACGAAAGTGCATCATTGATACCGGATGATCCGACACTACTATTGACAGTAGCAGGAATGGTACCTTTTAAACCTTATTTTTTAGGACAAAAAGAAGCTCCTACACCGAGAGTGGTTACTCACCAAAAGTGTATCAGAACTAACGACCTTGAAAATGTAGGGAGAACAGCCAGGCATCATACCTTCTTTGAGATGTTAGGAAACTTCTCATTTGGAGATTATTTCAAAGAAGAGGCTATAGCCTGGTCTTGGGAATTTATCACAGAGGTATTGAAATTAGATCCAGAAAAATTATGGATATCTGTATTTACAACAGATGATGAAGCTGAGGAAATCTGGAATAAAAAAATTGGCGTACCAATGGAAAGACTGGTAAGATTAGGAGAAGATGATAACTGGTGGTCAGCAGGTCCTGTGGGATCGTGCGGACCTTGTAGTGAGATCCATGTAGACCTGGGAGTAGAGTATGGAGGAGACGAAAACTCGAAATTAGGAGATGAAGGGACAGACGACAGATTTATCGAAATATGGAATCTGGTATTTACTGAATATAACAGGATGGAAGATGGGTCGTTGGAGCCGTTACCAAAGAAAAACATCGATACAGGAGCAGGTCTTGAGAGGGTAGCTGCAATGGTGCAGAAAAAAGCCAATAACTTTGAAACTGATCTGATTTTTCCTATCATTGAAAAAGCTGGAGAACTGACAAATTCTGAATACACATTTGGAAAAGATGATAAGATCGATTTCTCATTAAAGGTGATCGCAGACCATATAAGAGCCATTACATTTATGATAAGTGACGGAATCTTGCCTTCTAACGAGGGAAGGGGATATGTTCTTAGAAGGATCTTGAGACGTGCAGTAAGACATGGAAGGTTACTGGGAAATAAGGAAAATTTCCTGTATAAATTAGTGGATACAGTAATAGAGTTAATGGGAGAAGCTTACCCGGAACTGGTAAAAAATAAAGATCATGTTGTGAAAATGGTAAGAATTGAGGAAGAGAAATTCTCAGCTACCCTGGATCAGGGGATGATCATTGCATTGGACGAGATCAAAAAAGCTAAATCGGAAAATAAGACAGAATTAGACGCCGGTGTAGTATTTAAACTATACGACACTTTTGGATTCCCATATGAACTTACAGAGGAGATCTGTGAGGAAGAGGGAGTAACTATTTCCCATGATGATTACCTTGCGAAGATGGAGGAGCAGAGAGAGAGAGCCAGGTCGTCTAGAGAAGTGGTTAAAGAAGCCGGGCAGGATTCATTTATAGAAGAGTTTTTTGATAAACATGGAAAAACTGATTTCGTTGGTTATGAAGTATTTGAAACAAAAGCTAAAATATTACACGTAAAAGATAACAATGAAGGAAACTACACAATAATTTTCGATAAGACTCCATTTTATGCTGAGTCAGGCGGGCAATCTACCGATACCGGTAAAATAATCGGAGAAGAGATCTTTGGAGCAGTTACAAGTGTAAGAAAACAAAAAGATATATTTATCCATACTGTGAAGATGGCAGAGGGCGGAAATAAGTTGAAAAAAGGTTTAGAGTTAGAGTTATCTATCAATAAACACAGAAGAGTAGAGATTAAGAGAAACCATACTGCGACACATATATTGCATAAAGCTTTAAAAGAAGTTCTTGGAGATCATGTACAACAGGCAGGATCATTGGTATCACAGGATAGATTAAGATTTGATTTTACTCACTATGAAGCTGCAACAAGAGACCAAATAAAAGAAGTGGAAAAAATCGTAAATGAGCAGATATTCAGAAATGTTCCTTTAAGTATTGAAGAACTTACTATGGATGAGGCTAAAGAAAAAGGTGCAACAATGTTATTTGGAGACAAATACGGAAGTAAGGTAAGAGTTGTGGAAATACCGGGATTCTCTATGGAGTTATGTGGCGGAACTCATGTAGAGAGAACAGGAGAAATCGGGTTATTTAATATCTTAACTGAAACTGGAATTGCTGCCGGAGTAAGAAGGATAGAGGCAACAACAGGGTTTACTTCATATAAGATAGTAAATGAAATGGAAGATGGTATATTTGAACTGGCGAAGATATTAAAATCAGAACCTTATCACGGGAATTTAATTGCTAAAGCAAATAAGGTAGTAGAGGATTTAAAGGCCGCTAATAAAGAGGTTGAAGCACTTAAATCTAAATTAGCTGGATATGAAGCTCATTCACTCTTTGATAATGTAGAGGAGATAAATGGTGTAAAAGTGTTGGTTTCTGCATTTAAAGATAAAGAAGCAGGCGGATTACGTGAGATTGTAGACAAAGCTAAGGATAAATTAGGCAGCTGTGTAGTTATCTTAGGAACAGATAACGGGAAAGCTGTATTTGCCGTAGGAGTAACCAAAGATCTTATGGGGAAGGTAAAAGCCGGAGACCTGGTTCGTGAAATCGCTAAAATTGCCGATGGAAATGGCGGGGGAAGACCGGATTTCGCCCAGGCAGGCGGGAAAAACGGAAATAAAGTTCCTGAAGCTTTAAAAGTGGCAAGAACTATATTAGGAGAAAAATTATAACTCTTCCTTCGGATGGGATTCTACGAATATTAAAATCAAATATAATTAAAATTTGATTTCAAATGTAGACCCTTATGGGGGAAACCGAGGTTTAGGCTTGAGTTTGAATTTAATAAAAAAGTTTTAGAAAAAGATTATTGCATAATCTTTTTCTAAATATCTTAAATTTGGTTTCTCCATAGGAGAAACCATAAAAGGAAGAGGTAAAAAAATATGTTTAAAAGATATTTGTCTCTGGATGTAGGAGATGTAAGGATAGGAGTGGCTAAATCCGATATAATGGGTATGATAGCAACCCCTTTAGAAGTAATAGACAGGAGGAAAACCAAGGCTGTAATGAGGGTAAAAGAGCTCTGTGAAGAGCATAATACCAAGAGTATAGTTATTGGTATTCCAAAGAGTCTGGATGGAACAGAAAAACGTCAGGCTGAAAAAGTAAGGGAATTCATGGAAAAATTGAACAAAAAGATAGACGGGTTGGAGTTTATAGAGATCGATGAAAGGTTATCAACGGTGTCAGCGGATAAGATGCTGCAGAATAATGGTGTAAAGGGTGCCATAAATAAAAGGAAGACGGTGGATCAGGTAGCTGCAGCAATTATTCTGCAAACGTATCTGGATATGAAAAGATAGGATAAAAAAGGGTATCACCAAAGTATCTATAAATTTACTACATAAATTAAGAACTTTGAGACAATTCGGCTGAAAGCCGTTAGGGGAGGCAGAAAAAGTGGCTAGAATGAGAAAAGGATATATGTACAGAATAATATTTGTGGCAATAGTTGTACTGAGTGCTGCATGGTTTACAATGACTAAACCAGTAAAATTAGGATTGGATCTAAAGGGCGGAGTATATGTGCTGCTCGAGGCAAAACCGGAAGAGGGACAAAGGTTAGACAATGAAGCTATGGGAAGACTTATTGAAGTGTTGAATAGAAGGGTAAACGGCTTGGGAGTATCTGAATCTTCTGTACAAAAAGTAGGAGATAAGAGGGTAATGGTTGAATTACCTGGGATAACCGATACAGAACAAGCAATAGCTATGATCGGAAAAACTGCGCTTATGGAATTTAAGATACAAAATGCAGATGGGACATTGGGAAAAACTTTATTAACTGGTAAGGCATTAAAATCAGCAGCTGTATCTTACGACAACCTGGGGAGACCTCAAATTTCATTTGTAATGAACCTGGAGGGAGCAGCAAAATTTGCTGAAATAACTAGAAATAATATAGGTAAACAGCTTGCCATCACAATGGATGGAGTGGTACAGACTGCTCCTAGAATCAACAGTGAGATAGCTGGTGGACAAGGAGTTATTACAGGTAACTACACGGTAGAGGAAGCTAAAAATACTGCATCACTATTAAATGCAGGGGCTTTACCGGTAAAGGCTGAGATCTTGGAAACCAGATCGGTAGGAGCAACATTGGGAGATGAATCTATAGCTCAATCAAAAACAGCTGGAATGATAGCTATAGGACTAATCGCCGTATTTATGATGGTTTTCTACAGATTACCAGGAGTGGTAGCCAACCTGGCATTAATTTGTTTTGGTCTGATCACCTTTGCTACACTTAATTTCTTTGGTGCTACCCTTACATTACCAGGGATTGCAGGAATCATTCTTTCAGTGGGAATGGCAGTAGATGCCAATGTAATTATATTTGAGAGGATAAAGGAAGAGTTGAGGTTTGGAAATACAGTTATGGCTTCTATAGAGGCAGGATTCAAAAAGGCATTCAGTACAATAATGGACTCAAATATCACAACCCTTATAATAACAACTATCTTATTTACTTTAGGAACTGGACCGGTAAAGGGATTTGCAGTAACACTGACTATAGGTGTACTTGCATCGATGTTTACAGCTATCACAATAACTAAGGTATTACTTAGAGGATTTACAATGTTATTTAAAATAGATAAGCCAATCTTATTTGGTGTTAGGGGGAAATAATAGTGAAAATAAAAATAATTGAAAATAGAAAAAAATTCTTTACGTTCTCAACTATATTAGTTGTATTAGCTTTAGTTTCATTGATGTCCAAAGGATTAAACTATGGTCTTGATTTTAGCGGAGGAAACCTTATTCAGGTTAAATTTGAAAAAACTATGGAATTGAAGGAATTAAATCCCATATTGGATGAGATTGCTTTGGATATCCCGCAGATCGACAACAACAGCAGGAAAGTACAGATCTCGGATGGGAATGAAGTTATCATAAGAACACCTGAGATGAGTGAAAAGGTAAAAAATGACTTTATGAAGGACTTGGAAGAGAAAGGCGGGAAGTTTGACCTGCTTAGATCCGATAAGGTAGGAGCTTCTATAGGGGAGGAATTAAAAAGCACAGCAATAATAGCATTATTTGTTGGATTGATCTTAATAGTCGGGTACATTACCGTTAGATTTGAGTTTAAATTTGCACTGGCAGCAGTAATAGCTCTTTTCCATGACGTTATAATAGCTGTAGGAGGAATTGCACTGTTGGGATACGAGGTAAATACACCGTTTATAGCAGCAGTTTTAACGATCTTAGGATATTCTATAAATGATACAATAGTAGTATTTGACAGAATCAGAGAAGTACTGAAAAAGAAGAAGGCGGGTTCACTGGGAGAAGCTGTAGATCTAAGTGTCAACCAAACTTTAACCAGATCGATCAATACTTCATTTACAACATTTCTGGCTATCCTAGCTATATTATTATTTGGTGGAGCTAGTTTAAAGGTGTTTATTACAACGCTATTGATAGGAGTATTAATAGGAACTTATTCATCTATCTTCTTGGCCAGCCCCCTTATCTATCTATTGGATAAAAATGAGAAACTAGAGGATATCGGACATAACTAAGGATTATCAAAATAGCAAATAGATGAAATCTATCTATTTGCTATTTTTTTTTAATTCAGAGTTGTTTAATTCGGTTATAATTCGTGTAATTGGTGACAAAAAAGTTACTCCTTCTATTGATATAAGGCCGCTTTCTTTTAGAGAGAAATTTTACAAGAATTAAAATAACGGTTTGTGTTATAATTAAGAGTATAGAAAAAATTTAAAAAAGTTTTGAGGAGATATAAAATGGCAAGAGTAATGTTAAAAAAAGATAAGGAAAAGAAGATACAAAATTTTTATCCAAATGTATTTAAAGATGAGATAAAGCAAATAATGGGAACAGTTAAAACTGGAGACATAGTAGATGTATGCAGCGAGGATCTTACATTTATTGGTCGTGGTTATGTTGTAGAAAATACCAATGCTTTGGTAAGAGTGTTGACAACCAGGGAAGAAACTATAGATAAGAAATTTATATTAAATAGAATAAAAGTTGCATACGATAAAAGAAAATATTTAAATAAAGAGACCAACTGTACCAGAATATTTTTCTCGGAAGCCGATGGAATACCGGGGCTGATTGTAGATAAATTTGATAAATATCTATCGGTGCAATTTAGAAATTCAGGTGTAGAGGCATTTCGTCAGGAGATTATAAATGCATTGAAAAAAGTAGCAAAACCAAAGGGAATCTATGAGAGAAGTGATGTAGAAAATAGAACCCACGAGGGAGTAGAACAGAAGACGGGAATAATATATGGTGATATACCGGATAGAGTAACTATGGAAGACAACGGCTTAAAGTATACGGTGGATATAATTGATGGTCAAAAAACCGGTTTTTTCCTGGATCAGAGAGATTCCAGAAAATTTATAAGACCATTTTTAAATTCAAACACCAGGTTTTTAGATGTGTTTTCATCTAGCGGCGGGTTCTCTGTGGCGGCACTTGCCGAAGGGTGTCAAAAAGTTGTAGCTGTAGACAAAAATCCCCATGCTCTGAAACTATGTCTGGAAAACTATGAACTAAATGGTTTTGAAAATAAATTTGAAGTTGTAGAGGGAGACGCCTTCTCTATTTTAAAAACGTTATCAAACAGGGGAGAAAAATATGATGTTATAACCTTAGACCCTCCTTCACTGATCAAGAAAAAAATAGATATAAAGAGGGGAAGAGATTTCTTCTATAAACTATGCGTAGACAGTTTTAAGATGCTGGAAACAGGTGGGATATTAGGAGTTATAACTTGTGCTTACCATATGAGTTTAGAGGATGTAATGGAAGTGACGAGGATGGCAGCTTCTAAAAATGGTTTATGTTTAGAGGTAATAGGGATAAATTATCAGCCTACAGATCATCCATGGGTACTGCATATACCGGAAACACTATATTTAAAAGCTCTTTGGGTAAGAGTAATTGAAAGATAGGAGGAGTTAATGTATATAGATATTGCAGCTGGAATTATATTAGTTTTGGGAGTGTTAATGGGTTTTAAAAAGGGTTTTTTCTTTGAGGTGCTGTCATTTTTCATCTTAATATTAAATGTAGTTTTGGCTAAAAAGTGGACACCCTATGTCTATGAATATGTTAGCGGCACCGTTAACATAAATGAAAATGTTTTATATTTTTTAACTTATTTAGCTCTTTTAACAGGACTCTATATGGCAAGTTCTGTTATTTTATCCGTTTTAAGAAAAATTCTTCCTAAGATGTTCATGGGATTGACAGACAGCATCTTGGGAGGAGTTTTAGGTGGGTTAAAGGGCGGGTTTATAATTTTCGTACTCCTAATATTTTTTAACTTACTGTCTAGTATGTCTTCAGGAATGGAAGGATATTCAAAAGACAGCAGGGTAAATAAATTCTTTCTAAAGAATGTCACAAAATTAGAGGGATACTACCCTGAAGCTGTAAAAGAAAAATTAGAGGAGCTTGAATTCAGAAAAAGTGTAGAAAAACAGATAAAAGAATATATGTCAAAATAAGGGGTATTTTATGAAAATAATAGATAAATATTTGTTTAATCAATTAAAAATGCCTGTTTTGTTTGGAATAAGTCTATTCACCTTTATATTTTTAATAGAATTGATGGTAAAGATGATGGAAAGTATCCTGGTTAAAAGGGTACCGGCACTGGATATGCTCCATCTGCTTACCTACTACATACCTCCGATATTGTCCCAGACGATCCCCATGGGATTTTTCCTTGGGGTAATGATAACCTATAATAAGCTGACTTCAACCAGTGAAAGTGTGGCTATGGTATCTATAGGAATGAGTCTGAATAAGATATTGAAAGTACCATTTTTTATGTCGGTGGGAATATTTTTTCTTACTATTTTTTTGCAGGAGAAAATAATACCTGAATCTTTTGTGAGAGCTGAGACCTTAGGGGTAAAAATTGCTACTGAAACACCGTCATTTCAATTGACAGAGAAGACGTTTTTAGAAAATGTAGGAGAATATAGTATCTATATAGATACGCTGGACCCCAAAACAAACCAGGCAAAGGATGTTGTTATTTTTCAAAAGAGTGAGAAAGACATCTATCCAAATGTCATGCTGGCAGACAGAACTACTTGGAAAGATGGTGCTATGACTTTAGAAGATGCGACCTTTTATCAATTGGACGAAGAGGGGAAGGAAAAGTTAAGGGGAAGTTTTAAGAGTCAGGTTCATCCGCTGACTTCATTTCTCTCTGATTTTGATGTAGAGATAAAGGAGATAGACACTATGTCTGCCGTGATGCTCCTAAAAAATATAAAAAAAATAAAGGAGAATAAGAGTGCTGCTGAAGAGATCTTACCCTATAGGGTAGAGCTGCAGAAAAAATTAGCTTCTCCGTTTTCGGCAGTATTTTTAGGAATCCTAGGGGTATTATTTTCTTTGGGCCACCATAGAAGCGGAAAAAGTGTCAGCTATGGACTGAGTATGGCAGTGATATTTATATATATAACCCTATTCAATGTAGCAGTAGTGTTATCCAGCAAGGGGACTATCAATCCGGTAATCGCTATATGGTTTCCTAACCTGCTTCTGGCAGGACTCACAGGAATTATGTATATTAAAAAGGCAAGGAGGGGATAGATGAAAAAAATAGACAGATATATAATAGTTAAATTTATAAAGTCAGTTCTATTATCCCTCTTTGCTTTTATAGGGATTTTTGTTATATCTCAGATCTTCAAAGTTATAAACTATGTTACCTCCGGGAGGATGACAACTATTGAAGGTGCCAGATATATGGCTGCATTGATTCCTGGGATACTGGTACAGGTATCCCCTCTGGGAGCACTATTAGGCGGATTAATAACAATAAATAAGATGGCCAGCAGTTTAGAGGTGATAGCTCTAAAAACTTCCGGGATCAGTTTTAGAAGGATAGTTCTCCTGCCTATAATTGCTGCATTTATCATGGCAGGAGGAGTTTTTTATATCAGTAATTCCTTACAGCCAAAAGGATTAAAGGTAGCTCGTGAGTTAAAAAGAAAAAACCAGATAGATGAAGATAGGATCCCAGCAGAAAAAAATGATGTATACCTTAGGGGAAATGGAGATTATATCTATCATTTTGACTATATAAATAGAGAGACAAATATAGCCCATGGAGTAGAAATTGTAATTTTAACGGAGAATTTTGATGCTATAAAATCTATAATCACGGCTAAGTCAGCAAGATATACTGCCTACGGCAGATGGGAGTTAGATGAAGCCAATGAAAATAAGATAGAGGAAAAAACAGTAGTCTATCATAATGTTTATAGAAACTCGGAATTAAAAGATGCTCCAAAATTATTTCTGACTCCTAAATACAGAAAAGATGAATTAAGTTTAACAGAATTGAGAAAGGTAGCTGAACTTCTCCGTAAAACTGGAGGAGAATCCAAGGAATTTGAAGTGGAATTCCATAAGAGGATAGCTTATCCATTTGCCTGTGTAGTCATAGGAATCTTAGGTCTGTCTCTTGGAAGCAGATATGTAAGAGGTTCATCGGCTATAAATATAGCCCTCAGTATTGCTTTTGGTTATGGTTATTATATTGTCCAGGCTAGTTTCGAAGCCATAGCTATGGGAGGAATCTTGTCTCCCCTTATTGGAGCATGGATGCCTAATCTTATCTTTACAGGTATAGGGATGATTGCAATGAATAAGGCAGAATATTAAGGAGAGAAATTATGATAATAGAAAAAAAATTAAAAAACGGAATTCCTGTTTTTTTTGATAAGATAGACGGGATACAATCGGTAACCATAGGAATCTTTGTAGGAACCGGATCAAAAGATGAAAAGGCCGGTGAATACGGTGTATCTCATCTTTTAGAACATATGATGTTCAAGGGAACCAGCAGAAGGACGGCTAAGGAACTATCGGAAGAGATAGATGATGTGGGCGGAAATATAAATGCATATACCGGAAAGGAAACCACAGCTTATTATATACAGCTGCTGTCTTCCAGGCTGGAAGTGGGGGTAGATATCTTATCGGATATGTTTTTAAATTCTACTTTTTCAGATGAAAACCTGGAAAAAGAAAAGAAGGTTGTGATTGAAGAGATAAATATGTATGAGGATATCCCAGAGGAAAAAGTGCATGATATAAATTCTACATTTGCTATCTCCGGAGACCAATCTAACATAGTTTTAGGGAGTATTGAAAGTGTAAACGGGATCAGCAGAGAGATCTTAGTGGATTATTTCAATAGGAGATATACACCGGAAAATATGGTAATATCTTTAGCTGGAAATATGGATATAGATAAAGTTATGGAGATGTTAGAGGATACCATGGGTAGTATAGAGAAAAAAGAAACTCAAATACCCAGGGAATTTTCCATGAGAATAAACTCCGGAAAAAAGGTTTCTAAAAAAGAGATGAGTCAGGTCCACCTATGTATAAACACTAAAGGAATTTCCTACTTAGATGAAGACAGGTATAAATATTCTATAATCTCTAATATATTAGCCGGAAATATGAGTTCCAGATTATTTCAAAAGATAAGGGAAGATCGTGGATTGGCTTACTCAATCTACAGTTATATGTCAAACTTCAGAGAAGGCGGGTTATTTACCATCTATGCCGGGACAACACCTAAAGACTATAATGAAGTAATTCAGATAGTTCTGGAGGAATTTGAGGAGATAAAGAAAAATAGTGTTACCGAAAAAGAGCTGGAGAGATCAAAGAACCAATTTTTAAGTTCATTGACCTTTGGTCTGGAAAACAGCAGGGCCAGGATGAGCAGGTTGGCCAACTCATACCTGACCTATGGAAGGATAAAAACGGTTGAGGAAACTATAGAAGAAATCGAGAAGATAAGCTGCGAGGATATAAAAGAGGTGGCGAATAAAGTTTTCTCTGAGGAATATTATTCATATACTATCTTAGGGGATGTATAAAGTTAAAGCTTTAAACTGAAAATTGGAAATTATTTTCGATACAGATACTGCAGAGATTAGAAAAATTATCAATTATCAATTATGAATTAACAATGAAGAATCAGATGAAAAAACTTTAGTCACGAATGACACTAAAAATATACGAGTATTAAATCTCTCTATTGTTTAAATAAATAGATTTAAATGCATCACGAAAAGTGGTAAACTTCTGTGATGCAGCTATAAAATTTAAAAATTCGTGCAATTGGTGATTCAAAAAACGAAATCTGTGTAATCAGTGGCAAAGATTTTTAATTTTAATTGGTGTAGATTAGTGGCAAAAGGAGAAAAAACTTATGAAAAAAGTAGAAGTCAAGATAATAACGGAGGAAGGTGTAGCCCTTCCAAAATATATGACAGATGGTGCAGCTGGAATGGATGTATGTGCCCATATTGAAAAACCTGTAACTCTAAAAAGTTTGGAAAGGCAGTTGATTCCTACTGGGATTGTCATGGAGATACCATTTGGGTATGAGGTTCAGGTAAGGCCTAGAAGCGGGCTGGCAATGAAACATGGAATAACCCTGGTAAACTCTCCTGGAACCATAGATTCAGATTACAGAGGAGAGGTAGGGATAATCCTGATCAACCTCAGTTCGGATGAGTACACTATAAATCCCATGGAAAGAATTGGGCAGCTTGTCCTTCAAAAGGTCTATAAGATGGAATTTGTTGAAACGGATAAGGTGGAAAAAAGCAAAAGATCTACAGGTGGATTTGGTCATACAGGGAAATAGTAATAATTATAGATAGGTGGAAAAAATGAAAAATAATAGAGATATAAGAGTTTTGATCAAAAAAGTAAAAAAAATGAGTTATAGAATTTTATTAAATGCTTTATTGATAGCGGTAATCAGTGCATTTTCAATATATAGCGCAACCTACACCAAAACCACTTCTTTTTTAAAGAAAGATCTGATTTGGCTCCTTTTGGGGATCGTGGTATATTTTGTATTTTCTATGATTGATTTCAAACTGTACAGGCGATACTCCAGACTGATTTATGGGGTAAGTCTGCTCTCTCTACTGGCTGTTTTTGCATTTGGAGTAAGTAAATTAGGAGCTAAAAGATGGATAGACCTGGGGTTTATGAACTTGCAGCCTTCGGAGTTTGCAAAGATCTTTATGGTGTTAACATTTTCAGCTCTCCTGGTGAATAGGTATAAAAGTAGTTTTTCAGGCCTAAAAGATGTGATCAAGGCCGGAGTTCATATTCTTCCTATATTTATACTGATATTAAAACAACCGGACCTGGGAACCTCTCTTACACTGGTGGCAATATTTGGAGTATTGATATTTGTTCACGGAATAGATCTCAAAACAATAATCATAATGCTTGGAAGTCTGGTAGTCTTTGTTCCCTTTGCATATTTTTTTCTTTTAAAAGAATATCAGCAGACAAGGATATTAACATTTTTAAATCCTGAAAGTGATCTTTTGGGAAGCGGGTGGAATGTAACTCAGTCCATGATAGCAGTAGGTTCAGGGGGCTTATCTGGGAAGGGCTTATTCCAGGGAACCCAGAGTAAACTTAAATTCTTACCGGAATCCCATACAGACTTTATAGCTGCTGTTTTTTTAGAAGAAACAGGGTTTGCAGGAGGGGTGATATTATTAGTCTTATATTATTCCCTTATCTATAATATAGTCCGGATAGGTAATAGCTCCAAGGACGAATATGGCAGGCTGATTTGTTATGGAGTAGCTGCCATAATATTCTTCCATACCACAGTAAATTTAGGAATGATAATAGGTATTATGCCGGTAACGGGCTTGCCGCTTCTCCTGATGAGTTATGGCGGGAGTTCATATATATTTACCTTTATGATGCTGGGGATAGTTCAGAGTGTAAAAGTTCATAGTGATAAATATTAATTTTTTTTACCTCAATAAAGGAAATGACTGTTTGGAAAAATGGTCAAAAAAATTACATATAGTAACTAAAAAATGGAAGCCAGGCTTCCATTTTTTAGTTACCATATTATTTAAAAGTCATCTAAAAATACTTCTGGTTCAGCATTTTTGTCTGAACTTGAATTTTCTACAGGATCGTTAGATTCTATATTTTCTGTTTTATCTATAACTTCAGCTTCAGGAGTTTCTTCAGCTGCAACGACAACAGGAGGGTTGGCTATTTCCAAGTATTCTGCAGAAACTTTATTAATAGCCCCGTCTAGATCATCAATAATACCTTCAAGGTGGGTAACAAAGATCCCCTTTGCTTTTTCAGGAATTTTGTTTTTATCTATAGCTAAAACAATAAATTCCCTGCCCTCATTGTTCCAAGAGTTTGTCGTAACAGCATCCTTTATCAGCTGGGATGAAACTAGATTAGCCAGATCACTGGTGGTGCTTTTGGAGATTACGATATTTTTAGTGTGGATCTCATTAAAAAATGAATTTAATACATTTGTAGTCTCGGTGAAAATTTGTTTCTTTAAAGATATTTCCGCTTCCTCTTCTGCTCTCATTTTAGCCACAGCAGTTCCGCTTTCATTTACTTTATAGCTGCCCATGGCAAATAATTGTGTTTCTTCCTGCACGTTGAAATTAGTTTTTTCAATCTCTGTATATGTAGGAGTACCTGTAAATGTATCTTGAATGTTGGTACACGCTCCTAAAGATAGGATTAATCCAGAGAGAAAAATTATCTTTAACTTATTTTTCATAAAAGCCTCCTAAAAATTTATTATAATTGATGTTTTAATGCGTACATCATCGCGAAAGTTCAGTTGTCACTAAAGTATATAATTCTAATCTGTAAATGTCAATCTCCCTAATGATATAAAGGGGAAAAGATAGAGATACAAAAAAAGCATAAAATAGTGTATAATAACAGTTGTAATTATATTATATATCTGTACTTTTTCTTAATGGGGTGGAAGAAAAAAAGTAAAAAAAATAACTTATTCTGCAAAAAAGATACTTTTTTTGTTTTGAGTAAAAATTAAACAAGATTATATGGTAAAATAACAATAATGACGCAATGGGAAGATTGCAATAATATATAAAATCTAGTAAAATTTATAATAGGCGTAAAAGTCTTGTATTTAGTTTTACTAACTAGGAGGAGTGAAGTTAATGGGTATTTTCTCTATTAATAAAAAAAAATACGCTACATTGAAGATTGAGAAAAAAAAGGTAGAAAAAAAGGAAGAACCTAAAAAGGTGGAGCCGAATATAACAGGATCAGGGCTGTGGGTTAAGTGCCCTGGGTGCAATGAAATAATCTACAAAAAAGATATCAAAAAAAATGAGATGAGATGTCCGAATTGTGACAACTACTTCAAGATGAGTGGAAAGCAAAGGATTGAATTGTTGATAGATAAGGATACTTTTGAGGAGTTTGACGTAGACCTGTCTACAAGAGATCCCCTTAAATTTCCTGATTATGCAGAAAAAATAGAAAATGCAAAGATAAAGACTAAATTAAAAGAAGGAGTTATCTCTGGAATCGGAAAGATGTTTGGGATGGAAGTCAGTATAGCTGCCATGGATTTTTCTTTTTTAGGTGGAAGTATGGGAACAGTTGTAGGGGAAAAGATAACCCGTGCAATTGAAAGAGGTGTCGAAAGAAAGATACCTGTAATAGTAGTAGCAACTTCCGGAGGGGCTAGGATGCATGAGGGGATCTTATCACTTATGCAGATGGCGAAAACTTCTGCGGCGTTGGACAGACTTCGTGAAAAGGGGATACCATTTATATCTATTCCGGTAGATCCAACTACTGGAGGAGTAACTGCATCATTTGCCATGTTAGGAGATGTAATCATCAGTGAGCCAAAAGCTCTAATAGGATTTGCAGGACCTAGAGTTATAGAACAGACAATAAAACAAAAATTACCTGAAGGGTTTCAATTGAGTGAATTCGTCCAAGAATGTGGAATGGTGGATATCATTGCTAAGAGGGAAGACTTGAAAAAAACTGTACATAGGGTATTAGATAATTTATTTGGACTATAATTCGGGGGTTAATAATATGGAATTTGAAAAAAAATTAAAAGAGTTAGAAATAAAAATAGTTGAATTAGAAAATTTTTCTAAAGAGAAAGAGATCGATCTATCTGCTGAGATCGAGAAATTAAAGGCAGAAAAAGAAATGATGTTAGTGGAAACTTATAAAAATTTGAGTTCGTGGGAGAGGGTGTCGGTAGCCAGACATCCAAAGAGACCATATACTCTGGATTATATAGAACACATTGTAGAAGATTTCGAAGAACTGCATGGAGACAGATTATTTAAAGATGATCCGGCTATTGTAGGAGGAATTGGAAAGATAGATGGAAAGAGATTTGTAATAATCGGACATCAAAAAGGCAGGGATATGGAGTCCAATATATATAGAAACTTTGGAATGGCAAACCCAGAAGGATATAGAAAAGCTCTTCGTCTTATGAAGTTAGCAGAAAGATTTAAACTGCCGGTTTTAACACTGATAGATACAGCTGGAGCATATCCGGGGATCGATGCAGAAAAACATGGGCAGGGAGAAGCAATAGCCAGAAATCTTATGGAGATGGCCGGTTTATCAACTCAGATTATAGCAGTTGTTATTGGAGAAGGTGGATCTGGAGGTGCATTGGCTCTGGGAGTGGCAGATAGAGTATTTATGCTTGAAAACAGTGTATATTCTGTAATATCACCGGAAGGATGTGCAGCAATCTTATATAAAGATGCCTCAAGAGCATCACAGGCAGCAAATGACCTTAAAATATCAGCCAAGCAGTTGATACAATTAGGGGTAATAGACGATATCATAGAGGAACCTTTAGGGGGCGCTCACAGGGATCATGAGGTCATGGCTAAAAATTTAAAAACAAAAGTATTGGAAGCATATGCAGAAATAAAAGATCTTCCTATGATGGAATTAAAAGATCATAGATATGAAAAATTTAGAAAAATGGGTGAAGTAAATCAAGGGGTATAGATAAAAAACCTCTTGAGTAATTATTAAATTATTAGAAAATAACCGTAGAAGTTATATTGAAGGGGTGTTTGGATATGAAAAAAATAGCCATATTAACAAGTGGAGGAGATGCACCAGGGATGAATGCTGCCATTAGATCAGCAGCAAAGTTTGCATTTTACCAAGGAATAGAAGTGTTTGGAGTAAGAAGAGGTTATAAAGGTATGGTAGATAATGATATCTTTAAGATGACTAGTTCTGATGTAAGTGGAATTATAGACAGGGGAGGAACGGTACTTTTGAGTGCCAGACTGCCTGAATTTAAAGATCCGGAAGTAAGAAAAATTGCTGCAGCTAATTTAAAGGCTCATGAGATAGAGGGTCTTATTGTTATCGGTGGAGACGGATCATTTCATGGAGCAGATCTTTTATACAAGGAACATGGAATTAAGGTTATTGGAATTCCAGGGACAATAGATAATGATATAATCGGAACAGATTTTACCATTGGATATGATACAACTTTAAATATAATCATAGAAGCTATGGTTAGGTTGAGAGATACTGCCACTTCCCATGAGAGAACTTATTTAGTAGAAGTAATGGGAAGAGATGCAGGAGATTTAGCACTATATGCATCCTTAGCTGCTGGAGGAGACGGGTTCTTCATACCGGAAGCAAAGGATACTGTACAGGATATAGCTGATGTTATAAAAGAGAGAAGAGCTATGGGTAAATTACATGATATTATCTTAGTTTCTGAGGGAGTGGGGTCTGCCTATGAAATCGGAAATGAATTAAAGAAAATTGTAGATACAGAGCTGAGAATAACTGTATTAGGACATATTCAGAGAGGGGGATCACCATCTGCATTCGACAGAGTATTAGCAACAAAAATGGGTGCTAAGGCTGTAAAAGAACTTATGGCAGGAGAAAGTGGAATGATGATTTGTTCTGAGAGCAATAAGATAACTACAAAATTCATTGATTATGCATGGAATGGAATAGTGGATAATACTCAAAAAAGAAAAGATATAGAATTAGCTCATATCTTAACCAAATAATATAATGCTGAGCAGAAGCTCATTTATAATAATTTTTTAAAAATTCAGGAGGAAAGCAATGAAAAAAACGAAAATCGTATGTACCATTGGTCCAAAATCAGAATCAAAGGAAATGTTAACCAGCCTTTTAAAAGCTGGAATGAATGTAATGAGATTAAATTTTTCCCATGGAAACTATGTTGAACATGGTGGTAGAATAGATACAATGAGAGAAGTAATAAAGGAAACTGGAATTATGGCAGCTATCCTTTTAGATACAAAGGGACCTGAGATCAGAACTATCAAATTAGAAGGTGGAGAAGACGTAATCTTAGAAGCAGGTCAGGAATTTACAATTACAACTGATGAAACTGTCGTTGGAAACAAGGATATAGCAGCAGTTACATATAAAGGATTAACAGAAGATCTAAAAGCTGGAAACACAATCTTATTAGATGATGGTTTAGTAGGACTTACAGTTAAAGAAGTTACCGGAGACAAGGTAATCTGTACTGTAAATAATACTGGAGCATTGGGAGAAAATAAAGGGGTAAACTTACCAGGTGTATCTGTAAACTTACCGGCATTATCAGAAAAAGATATCAATGACCTTAAATTTGGTTGCGAACAAGGGGTAGACTTTGTGGCAGCTTCATTTATCAGAAAAGCTGATGATGTAAGAGCAGTAAGAAAAGTTTTAGATGATAACGGAGGAGCTAAGATCCAAATTATTTCTAAGATAGAAAATCAAGAGGGTGTGGACAACTTTGATGAAATCTTAGAATTATCTGATGCTATCATGGTAGCCAGAGGAGACCTAGGGGTAGAGATACCTGTAGAAGAAGTACCATTTGCACAAAAGATGATGATAGACAAGTGTAACGAAGCTGGAAAGATGGTAATCACAGCAACTCAAATGTTAGATTCAATGATCCAAAACCCAAGACCAACTAGAGCAGAAGCCGGAGACGTAGCCAATGCAATCCTAGACGGAACAGATGCAGTAATGCTTTCAGGGGAAACAGCTAAGGGTAAATACCCGGTGGAAGCTGTGTCAACTATGGCCCAAATCTGTAGAAAAACAGATTCAGTAATGGGATATGTTCACCATGACTTCAGAGGTGAAATGAGTATAACTGAAGCAGTTTCTAAAGGAACTGTAGAAGTAGCAGAGACGTTAAATGCTAAATTAATTTTCGTAGCGACTGAAACTGGAAGAGCAGCTAGAAACTTAAGAAAATACTTCCCATCAGCACATATAGTAGCACTTACAAACAATGAAACTACAGCTAACCAGCTTATGCTGACTAAGGGTGTTTACCCAGTGATGAATACAGATTCAGCAATCGATGATAATGTAAAGACTATCGAAGCATTTGAAGGATTTGCACAAATTATATCTAAGAGATATATAGATGCTGTAGCAGGAGATGTAGTGGTATTATCTTGTGGTGAAGAGTTATATAAGCCGGGAACTACAAATACTTTAAAAGTATTAACTATTAAATAATAGAAATCATATAAATATATTGAAGGAGCTGAAAATTTCAGCTCCTTTTTTTTATAGTATAGAAGTCTGTACGAAACATCACGCTGTTTTTTTATTTAAAGAGAAAATCCCTTAAAAAGGATAAAATTTTATTTCTTGTATTAGTTCATAAGGGTTTATAAAAAAAGGAGTTGATTATTTTGTTGAAGTTATGTATATTTATTTTTTATTCGATAATTACTTTTGGTTATAGTTTTGAAGAACTGAACAAAAATATTTTGAGCGGAGGTGTCCCTAGAGACGGGATACCGGCAATAGGAGCACCTGAATATATAAGGGTGGAGGACGGCAAAAAAATTATGAGAGATGGTGACATAGTTTTTCTCTGGGAAGGGGATGATTTTATAAAAATTATTCCCCAGAAAATTTTGGTATGGCATGAGATTATCAATGACAAGGTTGGGGGTAGGGAGGTGGCTATAACTTACTGTCCCCTCACATCTACAGTAATTGGTTATAAAATTTCAGGAACTACCATGGGGGTTTCGGGAAAACTTTTAAACAGCAATCTGGTGATGTATGACAGAAAAACAAAGAGCCTTTGGCCGCAGATAATGGGAGTCTCCATAGAAGGAAAAAGAAAGGGAGAAGAATTAGAGCAGTTTCCTCTGGTATGGACCACATGGGAAAGAGCTAAAAAGAAATATCCAGATGCATATGTACTTTCGCAAAAGACAGGAGCCATACGAAATTACCAACGGGATCCCTATGGAAATTTTTCAGATAAAAATAGTTACTATAATAAAGGGGGATCTTTTTTTCCCCTTATGGCCAAAAGTGATCGATTATCTCCTAAAACTGTGGTTCGAGGGCTTGCAGGGGAGGAAAGTCAGGCAGCGGTATCCTGGTATGAAGTGAAGAGAAAAAAAATCGTAAATATAGATATAAAAGAAATAAAGGCAGTCCTCTTCTATGATGAAGAACTTAATACGGTACGGGGGTTTTCCAGAATTTTTGAGGGAGATGAACTGAAATTTGAGATGACAGATGGAAAGATAGTGGATGATGTAAAGAAAAGGGTGTGGAATTATAAAGGAGAATCTGGAAAACATTACCTTGATCATTATAAAGGGATGGATGCATTCTGGTTTGCCTGGTATGCCTTTTATCCAGATACCGCGGTAGGTGATTCAAGTGACAAATTTGAATAAAATTTTAAGGGACAAGAGTAGTAGACGGATTGGTTTTTTAGCTGGATTAATCTACTTCATACTATATCTCTATAGTGTTGGAGATATATCTTTAGAAAATGATATTCAGGGGGGGATATTTTTTCTTTCCAACTGGAGAGACGTGATTTTTAAAATGAAAAGCACCTTTATTTGGGAGGCTGTAGGAGTGATTTCAGGCAAAAATATTTATATGGCTATTTCTCCGCTAAATATATTATTAGGGGTTATTTTATCGGGGTTAATTTTTGTCAATATATCTACAGCATTGTATGCCAAGAAACATCCCGGGAGCTGCCCTCTGGGAATGAAAACCGGATTTTTAGGTGTATTTGCAAGTTTTTTAGGAGGATTTGCATGCTGTGTTCCTACATTTATAATTGTATTGGGGCCGATTTTTAGCGGTTTGACTTTATTTTTTATAAAGATAAGGGTATTCTTGATTCCCGGAAGTCTTTTAATTTTAATATGGGGAGCCATATGGGGAGTTAAAAGGGTAAAATAAGGATAGAGGCAGGCTTGAACTCAAGATTTAAGAGCCTCTTTTTTTTTTGAAATAAAAATTAATAAAAAAGAAGGCTTAGGCCTTCTTTCTCTTAAAATGTTGGTGCTATAATACCCTTGTATTTATCGATGATAAAATTTTTCACTTTTTCGCTGTGGAGTGCTTTCATGAGAGCTTCTACTTTTTTATTATCTTTATTTTCTGTTTTAACTGCTACAATGTTGGCATAAGGTGAGTCTTTTCCCTCTCTCAATATAGCATCTTTTACGGGATCAATGCCGGCATCTAAAGCATAGTTTCCATTGATAAATGCACAATCTACATCCTGTAAGGATCTAGGGAGCTGAGCTGCATCGATCTCTTTAAAATTTAATTTTTTAGGATTTTCTGTGATATCCAGCACCGTAGCTTTCAATCCAGCCTTGGGATCTAATTTGATAAGCCCGGTTTTTTCCAATATGATCAGAGCTCTTCCGCCATTGGAAGGATCGTTGGGGATGGCAATGACAGCACCATCCTGCAGATTTTTTAAATCTTTTATTCTATCTGAAAAAAGACTCAGTGGGGATACGAATACTCCTCCAACAGAACTGAGGTCCAATTCCCTGTCCTTTGAGAAAGCTTCTAAATACGGCAGATGCTGGAAAAAGTTAGCATCGATCTCTCCGTCATTCAGGGCCAGATTAGGGGTAACATAATCTGTAAACTCAACAATTTCCAGCTGGATTCCCTCCTTAGCCAGGTCATCCTTTATAAGGTTTAAAATTTCAGCGTGGGGAGATGGTGATGCTCCGATTCTCAGCACGTTGTTTTCTGCGGCCTCTTTCTTTCCGCATCCGACAAATATAGCAATAAGTGACAATAATAATATAATTTTTTTCATAATTTTTTCCTCCTTATATGTACGGATAATTCATGAATTACCCCTTTATATATTCAAAATATTTTTCTTTTTGCCACTAATTTACACCAATTAACTCGAATTAAAACATTTAATCTTTGTTTCTCTTTGTGTTCTCATTTCTTTGTGATTAATTTTTCTTTCGTGAATATTAGTGTTCATTGGTGGCTATGTCGAAAATACTTCTACTTCCTCTTGGCATTAATATTATTTACTATACTATTTCCTGTAAATTGAACTATTTGAACCAGTATTATTATGCTGATGACCGATATAAACATGATATCCACCTGGAACCTCTGGTACCCGTATCTGATTGCCACATCTCCTAAACCACCTCCTCCGATAGCTCCTGCCATGGCAGAATAACCGATTAAATTTATTATAGTCAGGGTGATACCGTGAATAAGACCGGGGAGTGCTTCCGGTATCAATACTTTGGTAATAATTTCAAATTTAGAAGCTCCCAATGAGACAGATGCTTCTATGATTCCCCTGTCCACTTCGTTTACAGCTCCCTCGATGATCCTGGCAACAAAGGGAGCTGCTGAGATAGACAGGGGTACAATGCTGGCTGTAGATCCAATGGTTGTTCCTACGATAAATCGCGATATGGGTAAAACCAAGATCATCAATATGATAAATGGAAAGGATCTTCCTACGTTGACAATAAGGTCTAGAATTTTATTTAATTTATTCATAGGCAGGATATTATCAGGTTTTGTGACATATAATAATATTCCCACGGGGATCCCTATGAGGAGGGAAAATACCACTGAAAATAACACCATGTATATAGTTTCGCTGAATGCCGGTAAAAGCAGACTTATAATTTTATCCATTGTACAACACCTCGATTCCTAATTTATTTTGTTTCAGCCACTCTATACTTTTCAATTGTTTTTCCATCTCACCGCTTAGCTCTAATATAAGGTGGCCTACACTGCTGGTTACTAACTTGTCGATACTCCCGGCCAGGATACTTATATCCACATCAAATTTTCTGACTAATTGAGAGATAATAGGTTTATCAACAGCCACTCCTACATAGGAGAGTTTTACTATCTTTCTGCCACTCTTCTGGCTGAATGCAACCTCTGCTTCTTCCTCCGGGATCAGATGTTTTATAAATTCCTGGGTAATTACAGTCTGGGGGTTTGAAAATATATTTACGACCTCTCCTACTTCTGCCACATTACCGCCGTCCAGGACTGCCACCTTATTGCATGAATCCCTGATAACCTCCATCTGATGGGTGATGAGGATAATAGTCAGGTTTAATTTTTTCTGGATATCCTTTAATAAGTTTAAGATATTCTTGGTAGTTTTTGGATCCAGTGCACTGGTTGCTTCATCTGAAAGAAGAACTTTCGGGTGGTTAGCCAGAGCTCTGGCGATGGCGACCCTTTGTTTTTGTCCTCCGGACAACTGGGCCGGATAGCTGTCGATCTTATCTTCTAATTCCACTAATTTTAGGAGCTCAATAATCCTGGGTTTAATCTTTTCCTTGGGATAGTTGGCTACCTCCAGTGCAAAGGCTATATTACCTCCTACGCTCCTGGAATTCATGAGGTTAAAGTGCTGAAAGATCATCCCTGTTTTCTTTCTGTACTCTTGAAGCTCAGAATTATTAAAACCCAAGATATCTTTCTGCTCCACCAGGATCTCACCGCTGGTTGGCTCTTCTAATCTGTTCAATAGCCTGATAAGGGTTGATTTCCCGGCTCCGCTGAGGCCGATAATCCCGTAGAAATCTCCTTTTTCAATATCTAAGTTTATATTTTTTAGTGCATCTACTCTGATATTATTACTGGTGTAAGTTTTTTTGATGTTTTTGATCTGAATCATAATTTTATCTCCTTTTTGTTACCCTGCCTTTGGCACCTTTGACATAGGAAAAATTATATTTACTAAATATAATTTTTCCGTACTCATCAACCGGTGGAAAGAGGGAAAAATAATATAAAAAAAAGCCTGCGGCGTCTACCACAGGCTTTCGTACTTGCTTGAAAGATGTTTGGCAGACTCATGTAATTTAATACAAAATGAGTCTGCCCTTAAATTAAATAATTTAAGTTACAAACCCTTCCAAAGCATCATCATCATATTTAATTGTCTGAATTCAAGATTTTTCATAACAATCTTCCTCGCTTAATAATTTTTTTTAGATAATAACATGGTTTTTTTGAGATGTAAAGACTTTTTTAAAAAAATATACTTTAGTATTGTTTTTTTAGGCCAGAAAATGAAATAAAGTATTTTTTTTAGTGTTTTCTTCCCCTATCTTGTTTTTGCCACCAATCAACACAGATTTCTTTAGATTTAAAAATGAAGTTTATAGTCGTTTAACTCCACGGTAAATATCTGGCGGGTTTCGTCGTGCCCGCCATGCCCGTCAGGCATCCCGCTAAGAAACGGGGATCTATGGACTCGCTTACAAAGATAATTATAAACTTCCGGCACTTTTTGGATACTTATTTCTTGCTGCAGAGAAAAAGTAACCCGTATCAAAGGCGGAAACTTTGGAATTTGATTGATATACAATTATTAAATATATTTTTAACTTTTAAGTAAATATTTAAAAAATAAGGTTCTAAGGGTGCCACCCTTAAGTGGCTCTGTTTCTTTTTATCTGAAAAAGAAATAGAGGAAAGAAAAGCAGACTTTTTCCAAATGATGTTATAGGAGTAAGTCAGGGGTAATTTCCGTCTTTTTACTGTAACAGTCCTCGCTTCACTGCGTACTCGCAAGGGGCATCCCCAAGATTTCTACCAGTGAATGGCATCACCAAAATACTAGTAGTTTACTTTGTAAACATAAAATTTTGAGATAGAGATTATTACACAATCTAAGAATCTTGAGAAAACTTATCCTGTAGGACGACTGAGTAGAATATTTATTAGGAAGCTAGAGAACATCTAGAAAAAGAAACTAAATTATTTATTTTAGAAAAATATAAAATAACGTAAGTTTTTTTAAAAAACATTCATAAAACAAAAAAATCTAATGTCAAGGAAGAATTGTTTTTTGTTTTTTTATCTTTTTATACTCCTTATTTATCAATCTTAAACCTAAGTATATAAATTTTATATACTCCTATTTTATAAAATGAGTTAGACACTTTTTACTATATGTGCTAATATTTTGTATGGATAAACTATATATAGTGGAAAAAGGAGGGATTAAATTTGCATAGTTTAATGGAAAAATTAAAACTCAAAAGAAAAGAACTAAATATTACCTCTTCTTTTTCTAATGAAGTGCGTTATCTAAAAAATATAGAAAAAAGTATAGAATCGTTAAAGAAAGCATCTATAAAAAAACAAAATAAGATTAATTATAAATTTATAAAGAAAGAATATAAAACAGCTATCGGAGCAAAATTTATTGCTTCTGAAAGTTTTTTGAGTGAAGCTCTTTCTTGTTTTGAAAGAGAATATATAAAAGAGAAAAATAAAAAACAGAAATTAGAAGACAAAGAATTTAGGATTGAAAAATTAAAAGAGTTGAAAAGTAAAGGCTTTAATTCTCAAAAACTAAGCATATTAATAGAATGTGTTAGTGAAAAATTAGGATGGATTTTACTTGCTGAGTTTATTTCTCATGTATTTAAGGAAACTTTAGATACACTAAAAAAATATTTTTATTCTATTCAAAGATCTACCAAACTATTGCTAGGATCTGTTGCGTTAGAAAAAAATAGAGTGCTTCTGAATTAGAATTTTTTTGATAGATATAACAAAACATCAAAAAAATATAACCGGAGGTAAAAAATGATACAAAATAAAATAAAGAGAAGAAAAGATTTTAATAAACTAATAACAGGATTAGATATAACACCTACAATGTATAAAAATGCGATTGAAAAATATAAAGCATTAGCTGAATTTTTTAAACAAAATGGAATTGATTGCGATATTTATCCCCAGGGATCATTTGCATTAGGAACAGTTGTAAAACCCTATAAAGAAGGAAAAGATACGGCTTATGATCTAGACTTTATTTGTCTTATTAAAAAAAATAAAAATTCAACAGATCCTAAGGAGATTAAAAACCTTATAGGTGATCTTTTAAAAGGACATAAAATTTATAGTGATATGTTGATTGAATGGGATAAATGTTGGACTCTTAATTATGCAGATATTAATGGAGTAGGGTTTAATATTGATATTATTCCTGCTGCTGAAGACGAGGAATTAATTTTTAGTTATGATGTAACAAAACAAAGTATTGCTATAACTAATAAAAATTCAGGAACGATTTATACTTGGATTAGATCTAACCCTAAAGGTTATATTGAGTGGTTCAATTATATAAATAAACCATTTTTAGATTGGAATAGAGATAATCAACGTCAGGCATTTATGGAATCGTATAAAGGCGTATATAATACAGTTGAAGAAATTCCAGATTTACTTTTAAAAACGCCTCTTCAAAAAGTTATTCAAATTTTCAAAAGACATAGAGATATTTATTTTCATAAAATAAAAAAATCAAATAAAAAAACAATATCTGCTATTATTACAACTATATGTGCAGAGATTGCAAAGACAGCTCCTTTTAATTTAGAGGTAAATGACTTATTAGAATTTATTGTAAAAGAATTTAAAATATATTCAGAGAGACAAATATTAGATGAATCTAGTTTTGATCAAAGATATAAAGAAAGAATAGTTATTAAAAAATCTGGAGGTAACTGGAGTATTATAAACCCTGTAAATCCTGAAGATAATTTAGCTGATCAATGGAATAGTGATCCAGAAAAGGCAAAACTATTTTTCCAGTGGGTTGAGAATATCCAAACAGAACTTATAGATTCTTTTGGTTTAGAAGATGAAAAATTCATAAGTATATTAGAAGGGGCTATAGGGAAGACACATTTAAGCTCAATTATTGATACTGTTGATTATAACCTTGAACCAGCAAGAGAAATAACAAGACTTAGTCAATCTTGGAGACAATAAAATGCCCATAGATATGATTCAAATCCAGGAAGTTATTGATAACTTCCCTGGATTGTCAATAAAAAAATCATTAAAAAAAGAAAAAATAATTTCAGGGAAATTCGAATTGAATGACTCATATAATGGAATTAGAATGGTTGATGATTTTGAAATAGAAATAACTATCCATTCTAATTATCCTGAAATCCTTCCTAAAATAAAAGAAATTGGAAATAAGATAGATCCTAAATATGGTCATATTTATTTGGATAGAAGTCTATGTTTAGCTACGGAAGGAGATATGAAAATTAATTTGTTTCCAAACTTTAAATTAATTGATTGGATGAATAATTATGTTATTCCTTACTTTTATAGCTATAGTTATTATAAAAAATATAATGGTGTATATCCCTTTGGAGATAGGTCTCATGGGGCAAAAGGAATTTTAGAATATTATGTGGAATTTTTTAAAGTAAATAAGCTAGAAGAGGCTAGAGAATATTTAAAAATAGTTTCTAAAAAAGAGTATAAAGGTCACTATTTATGTCCTTGTGGAAGTGGTAAAAAAATAAGAAATTGTCATAAAGAAAAAATTTATAAATTGATGAATCCTGAGTATTGCACTTTTTATAAAGATGATTTAAATATGATACTTGAGGAGGAAAAAAATTATGATTGATATTAAAGTAAAACAAAATGAAGAAAATATATTAAAATTATTATTTTCAGCAAGAATTAATTACAATAAAGCTTCAAAATTGAATAATTATTTGTGGTTGCTTAGTATTATAACGGGTATATTTAGCGTTACTAATTATTTCGATATTAGTTCAGAAAATAATTCTATAATTCTTTTAGTATTAGTTATTATTGGAGTAATTTTACATTATTTTATAAAACAAAATATAGAAAGAGGGGCAGAAACCAAAAAATTAATAGATGAAACACTTTTTGAGTTCCCAACTAAATTTTCTTCATCTAATATTTTAAAGATAAAAGAAGGGGCTTTAAAACTTCAAGAAAAATATCCAGAAGAATATGAGAGGCAAATAAAAAATAGAGGCGATTCTGATGCTCGTGGAGTAAAGGATTGGTATGACCCTAAAGAAACCACTAATTTTAACAAGACAATTTTTCAGTGTCAAAAAGAGAATATTTTTTGGGATAAAAATTTATTAAATATATACAAGAAATTATTAATGAGTATTGTTTTTATTTTATTTGTTTTTTTACTGTTTGATTTATATAATAACTCACTTAATATTGTATTATTTCATATATTTGGCTTTTTTAATTTTTTATCTATATTAGTAAGAGATTTACACAGTATTAAAACATATTTTACTTGTTCTATTATTATGGATGAAAAGGTTGATATTCTTGGAAAAAATAATGTTATAAATGAAATTGTAGTTTTAAAAGAACTTCAAGATAAAATTAATGAGAGAAGGTCTTTGCTACTGATAGTTCCAGATTTTTTTCATAAAATCAATTCAAAAAAATTACATAAAAAATGGAAAAGTTTATTGAGTTTTTTATTATCGTTTTAATAAAAGTATAACGGAGGTAATTATTATGGCTAAGACAAAAAGTTCAACTTCTGGGAAACAACAGAAAAAAATAGTTCCTGTTGATGGGTATACAAAAAAAGATGGGACAAAAGTTAAACCACATAGAAGATCGACATCTAAATAGAAAGAAAAAGACTTAGTAATTAATTTTACTAGGTCTTTTCTTCCTTCTGATGGCGATTTCATGAATATCAAAATTAATTTATTATGAAAAGGGAAAATATGAAAAATTCTATAACTCTGAATTTTATGGATTCGTATGATATAATTACATAAAACCTTGATCACGAAGAAAGTATAAGCAGGAGGAAGAATGAAATTAACGGATATTTTTGAACATTTTAAACCTCATAAAAAATTATTTATCTTGGATTTTACAAGTGCATTTTTTATGGCAATGATAGACCTGGCATTCCCGGTATTTACCCAGAGGATAATAGACGTGGAGCTGCCAAATAAGAATTATAAATTTTTTATGATTTTGATCTCCATCTTGGTGGTACTGCAGGGGATAAGGGCTGTTCTGGCCTATATAGTGACCTATTACGGTCATCAGATGGGGATAAATATAAGGTATGATATGAGAAATAAACTATTTACTCACCTGCAGAAATTATCCCTGTCTTACTATGATAATGCTAAAACGGGGACTATAATGTCCAGAGTTATGGGAGATCTGGAGATCCTTTCTGAACTGGCACATCATGGTCCTGAGGACTTATTTATAATAGTTGTTACCTTCATAGGATCCTTTATCCTGATGATAAATTTAAATGTTACACTTACCCTGGTAGTATTTATGATCCTGCCTTTTTATATTTATTTTGTCATAAAAGAAAATAAAAAGATGAAGTGTGCCTTTAAAGATTACAGGGTGGTCTCGGCAGAGGTCAATTCCCACCTGGAGGACAGTATAGCAGGGATCAGAGTTGTAAAAGCATTTGGAAATGAGAAAACGAGCTCGAAAAAATTCGACAGGCATAATAAAAATGTAGCCGACAGTCTCATGAAAGCATTTGAACCCATAAGTATATTGACCAGTGCAACGGGATTATTTTCCGGCGGAATACAGATTATAATCTTAGTTTTAGGCGGAATCATGGTGATGAAAGGGCAGATGACAATCGGTATATTGATTGCATTTTTACTCTTTGTAAACAGGTTTTTAGATCCTATAAAAAGAATGATATCTTTTTTGGAGATGTACCAGCAGGGAACCGTAGGTTATGAAAGGTTCTGTGAAGTCATGGCTATCGATCCCGACATAAAGGATGGTAAAGGAGCTGAAGATTTGGAAGATATTTCCGGGAACCTGGAGTTTAAATCGGTAGATTTTTCATACAATGATGGAGAGGTAATTTTAAAAAATTTCAATTTAGAGATAAAAGCCGGTGAGAAGGTAGCTTTAGTTGGTCCCAGCGGGGCCGGGAAATCTACAATCTGCAGTCTCCTCCCCAGGTTTTATGACGTAAGCAGAGGAAAGATCACCATAGATGGTGTGGATGTCAAAGGAATAACCCAGAATTCCCTCCGGAAAAATATAGGGATTGTTCAGCAGGATGTATATTTATTTCATGGAAGTATAGGAGATAATATCGGTTTAGGAAAAATTGATGCCACTGAAAATGAGATAGAGAGAGCGGCATCCATGGCTAATGCACTGGAATTTATAAATGAATTACCCGATGGAATGAATACCCTGGTAGGAGAAAGGGGAGTAAAATTATCCGGGGGACAAAAACAAAGGATATCCATCGCCAGGATATTTTTGAAAAATCCAAAGATTTTAATATTGGATGAAGCTACCAGTGCCCTTGATAATCAGACGGAAAAATATATCCAGGATTCCCTGGCTAAATTATCAGAGGGGAGAACTACCCTTACCATAGCTCACAGGCTGACCACCATAAAGAATTCAGATAATATAATCTATCTGGATAAAGACGGGATCCAGGAAGAGGGGACCCATGAAGAACTCATTGGGAAAAAGGGAAAATATGAAAAATTGTATAACTCTGAGTTTCATGGATTTGTATGATATAATTAGATAGAACTTTAGCCAGTTTAAGCTAGAATTTATTTGTGATAATCTGTGTAAATTCGTGACAAGAAGAAAATGTTTTGAATATATCAAGGGTAATTTATGAATTATCCTTACAGTTTCGCTACAGGCGACAAGGAGTATAAAGATGAAAGAAACGATATTAAATATTATAAAAGATACAAATATTACCTTTGAACAGAGGGTATTGGGATTAGCCCGTGCTGCTGAAAACAGCTTAGATGTGCTGGAGATGACAGATTATGTAAAGGAATACAGGGAAGAGGGAATTATATGCGACCTATTTGAGGGGAATGCACCCTACAGACCGAGATATATCCTGCCCGATTATGATAAATTTATTAAAGATGGGTGTGAGTTCCTGAATATTACTCCTCCTGCAGATATTTGGGAAGCTGTAAATAATCTATTGATGTTTTATAAACATGTACCGTCCATAACGACTATGCCGGTATATATAGGAAATATAGATTATCTCCTGGAAAAATTCGTGACAGATGAAAATGAAAATGAATGCTATAGAGCCATAAAATTATTTTTAAAACATATAGACACAACTATCACAGATTCATTTTGTCATGCTAATATAGGACCCCGGGAAACTAAAGCCGGGATGCTCATATTAAAAGCCATGAGGGAGTTGGAATTACCTACTCCTAATCTGACATTAAAATACAGTGAAGAAACTTCCGACAGGTTAGCCATTGAATCTATAAATACAGCTTTGGTTACGGCAAAGCCTAGTTTTGCCAAAGACAGTATGTACAAAGAGGATTTTGGCGGGAATGAATATGGGATAGTGAGCTGTTACAATGGTCTGGAAGTAGGGGGAGGAGCCCATACCCTGGTAAGGGTAAGATTGGGGAAATTAGCTAAAAAAGCTGCTGATCGTGCTGATTTTATGGGGAGAGTTTTGCCAAAAGCAGCCCATGAGATGCTGGGATACATAGATGAAAGGATCAGATTTATATTGGAGGAGTCGGTATTTTTCAAAGTGAATTTCCTGGTAGCAGAAGGATTTCTGCATAAGGAAAAATTTACAGGACTCTTCGGGCTGGTCGGACTGGCTGAGTGTGTAAATCACCTTATGGAACTGGAAGGAAAGTCCGGAAGATTTGGAAGTAATGACACAGCCAATGAATTAGGGGAAGATATAGTAAAAGCTCTTACAAAAATACTAAAGGATCACAGGTGTAAATATTTTGAAAATGAAGAGAAAAAACATCTTCTGCATTCCCAGGTAGGTATTGAAACCGATGCAGGAGAAAGCCCGGGATGCAGGATTCCAATCGGTGAGGAACCGGAGATATTTGAACATATAGTACAGGCTTCTCCATTTCATAAATATTTTGCCAGCGGGATAGGAGACATCTATTCCTTCGACGAGACCTATAAAAAGAATCCCCATGCAATCCTGGATATAATAAATGGAGGATTTAACATGGGGCTCAGGTTTTTTTCCATGTACGGCAATGACTGTGATGTAGTGAGAGTCACAGGGTATCTGGTGAAAAAATCCGAAATGGAAAAATTAGATGAAGGAAAGGTAGTCTTGAGAGATACCACTGTCCTAGGAAAAGGTGCCAGAGATAACGGAAGGGTCTTGGAGAGAAAATTAAGGAAAAAATAATGATTTGCTTAGTTACAGGGGTAAAAAGACTTAGTCACAGAGATACACTGAGAGGAAAGAAAGTCACACAGAGAAAAAATAAAAACTCTGTGAAACTTTAATTTAAATCTCTGCGAAACTCTGTATTGGAATGATCTTTTTCCTTAACTGAGGAGTAGGATAACGTCTAGAAAAAGAATTATAACAAAAGCATTTTCTGTGAAACTCTGTGTCAAAAAAATATGAAATTGAATTGAGGATAATTAGTGATACATTTGAATTTCTTTATTAAATGATAAAGAAATTTAATACTCGTATACCTTTGGTGGCAAAAAAAGGTTTAGAATTTAGTAAGGGAAGAGTGAGTTCATGAAAAGAGCAAAAATAAATAAGATAATAAAGTTTTCCAATGTAGACGGTCCCGGAAATAGGATGAGTATATTTTTTCAGGGGTGTAACTATAACTGCCTGTACTGTCACAATCCAGAGACGATAAACAGGTGTAATTCCTGTGGAGTTTGCGTGGAGAGTTGTCCTGCAGGGGCATTGAGTATGGCAGCAGGTTCAAAGGTCTGCTGGGATAAGAAAACCTGTACAGAGTGTGGCAGGTGTACAGAGATCTGTATGAGAGATTCATCTCCTAAAACCATGGATTATAGTGTAAAAGAACTTTTAGAGGAGATAAAAAAAGTCAGCGGATTTATCCGGGGGATCACCGTAAGCGGTGGCGAAGCTACCCTGAACTATGAATTCATAACCGGATTATTTAAAGAGGTTAAAAAACTAGGACTCACCACCTTTGTAGACACCAATGGATCACTGGATCTGAGGGAGGATATCTGTAGTGAATTTGTCCGGATGACAGATAAATTTATGGTAGATATGAAAGGATGGGGCGAAAAAACTCATAGGGATCTTACAGGGAGGGATAACCTTCTTGTGAAAAAGAATATAGAGTTTTTAGGAAGTTTGGATAAACTGTATGAAGTAAGGACGGTAGTTGTACCCGGACTACTGGATAATGTAGAGACTGTGGACAGGGTATCCCGGCTCATAGGGGAGATCAACTCAAAAAATCAATTAGGGGATATTATCTACAAACTCATAAAATACAGACCCATAGGTGTAAGAAAAGAGATTCTGGAAGGGGAACTTCTAAAGATAGAAAGTCCTGCAGATGAAGTGATGGAAAGGTTATCTAAGCTTGCAGGAGAAAATGGAGTGGAAAAAGTAATTATAATCTGATTGACAGATAATAACAGATATGGTAAAATGATTAAGTTAAAAATCGGATATTCCTCTGTAACCTATATGCGTTATTAAGAATGTCTTAGAACTTAGGAGGAACAAAAATGAAAGAGAGATTAATCGCGTTAGTAGAAAAAGACTATATCAGAACTGATATGCCTGAATTTAAAGCTGGAGATACTTTAAACGTGTCTTTAAAAGTAAAAGAGGGAGCTAAAGAAAGAATCCAACATTTCGAAGGTGTAGTAATCAGAGTAAATGGTGGAGGAGTTGCTAAGACTTTCACAATCAGAAAAGTAACTGCAGGATACGGAGTAGAGAGAATATTACCTATTAACTCACCAATGATCGACAGTATTGAAGTTAAGAGAATCGGAAAAGTTAGAAGAGCAAGATTATTCTACCTTAGAGGATTATCTGGTAAGAAAGCTAGAATCACTGAACTTAGAAAGTAATCATAATGTTAAAAGCATCGAGGAAACTCGATGCTTTTTTTATTTATTTTTTCATTCCAGGAAAAAATAAATAAAAAAAGAAGCAGCTATGAGCTGCTCCTATGAATGAAGATAGGATCTAATAAAATTCTCTTGTTATCCTTACTTTTTATAACTTCATTGAAGGCTAATCTGGCCATTTCTTCGATGGGCTGTTTTATAGTAGATAACCCGTCTCCTAAAAATTTAGAAATCGGACTGTCATCGAATCCGATAACGGCTACGTCTTCCGGGACTTTTATATTTAATTCCTTTAATTTTTTTATGGCTCCCATTGCAATAATGTCATTAAAAGCGATAATTGAATCAAATTTTATATTTTTCTTTAGGAGTTCTTCTACCAGCAGATAACCATCCTTTCTAATTTCATGTGAGTTTGCTACAAGTTTAGGATCAAACAGGTTATTGTCTGTTAATATATTTTTAAAGGCCATAAATCTTTCCTCGTTGGCAAAAAGTTCCTTTCCCCCTCCGAGATAAGCAATTTTTCTTTTGTTTTTCCCTAAAAGATGAAAGATGGCTATTTTTATCGCCTTGTAGTTGTCTACCTGGATGGACTTAACCTCTATTTTTTTCAAACTTGAACCTATAAATATAATTCTAGTATCATATTTCAGAGCAGTTTCTAAAAAACTAATATCATTGGATGTAGGGATCATAATGATACCATCTACCCTTCTTTCTATTAATTTTTTTACATAATCCCTTGTCCGTTCCTTACTCCAGTTGGTGTTACACAAAAATATTGTATACCCGGCACGGTTAGAAACTATTTCAATCTCCCTTGCTAATTCTGCCATGAAGCCATCGGTTATATCAGGAAGGATAAGCCCGAGAGTTTTTGTTTTTTTCATAACCAATCCCTGGGCTATTGAATTAGGCACATACCCCATGGAATCAGCCGTTTCTTTTACCAGCTTTCTGGTAGAAGTCTTGATTTCTTTATGGTCGTTCAAAGCCCTGGATACCGTAGTATAAGACAAACCCAGCTGGCTGGCAATATTTTTAAGTGTAACTCCCATCATGCACTCTCCCGATAATTTCAATTGATAAATTCTTATTTTAAATTATAACTTAAAACGTTTTAAATATCAAACAATTACATAAAAATCCGTAAAAAAAAATAACTTTAAACAATATTTTAGATTTCTATAATTTAATTTTAATTAGGAAAAATAACAGTTTTAAGGCATATTTTGTTTATTTTATAGAATTTTTGTTCTAAATAAGTTATAAAAAAGGTTTGACAAATAAAAAAAAAAGAAGTATCTATTATTAGAAACTTTTTTAAAACGTTTTAAATATCGGAAAACTTTTAGGAGGATGAATAATGAAGAAAATTAAGTTTGGAATGGTGGGTCTTGGAAGACTTGGAATTCAACATGCTGAAAACATTGCTTTTAAAATTCCTGAAGCAGAATTAACTGCTATTTGTGCAATTGAAGAGGAAAGAGTGGAAGAAATTAAAACAAAATGGGGTGTTCCATATGGATATACTGATTTTGACGAGATGATTAAAAACAATGAATTGGATGCTGTGTTCCTATGCTCCCCATCACATCTGCACTGTGACCAGATTGAAAAAGCATTAGAGGCAGGGCTCCATGTTTTTTCTGAAAAGCCTTTGGGAACAACATTGGAAGAGTGTAAAAGGGCGGAAAAGGCCATTGAAAACCATCCAGATAAGGTGTTTATGCTGGGATTCATGAGACGTTATGATCCTTCATATGTATATGCTAAAAAGATGATAGACCAAGGGAAAATAGGGAAGCCATTTTTATTCAGAGGATACAGCCAGGATCCAGAGTCTGCAATAGCCGGAGCAATTGCCTATGCAGGCCATTCAGGGGGACAATTTATCGATATGGCAGTACATGATATAGATCTTTCCAGATGGCTTTTAGATTCCGAACCCATCCAGACATGGGGAATAGGCGGATGCTATAAGCATGATGAGTTTGGAAAACATAAAGACGGGGATAATGTATCCGCACTTTTAAAATTTAAAAATGATGCAATGGCATTTATTTTTGCCGGAAGAACGGCTCCCCACGGATATAATGTTGAGACTGAAATCATTGGAACTGAAGGAATATTAAGAATTGCCAATGTACCCCAGAAAAATTTAGTGGAAGTTTTGGATCCCAGTGGTGTAAGAAAAGAATGTTCTCAGGATTTCTTGGAAAGATTTGAAACTGCATATGTAGATGAATTAAAAGAATTTGTAGACTGTATTATAAATAAAAGAAAACCAGAGGTAACTGTATATGACGGGACAAGAACTACAATTGTAGCCTATGCCTGCAAGGAGTCATTTGAGACAGGAAAACTCATCGATATTCAAGAGAATTAATAAAATAGATGTCGGGTAGAAATTTTGTTACTGTAACTTCATGATTTTAACTTAGGAGGAAAATTAATGAAAAAATTATTAATGATAATAGGGTTAGTTTTGACGATGGGATTATTCCAGGGATGCGGAGAAGCATCAAAAGAGGAAGCAAAAAAAACAGACGATAAAAAACCAACAGTTGCTTATGTTATAAATAATTTAAATGACACATTCCAGACCTTTATATTAGATGCTGCACAAACCTATGCAAAAGAAAATGATGTTAATTTTATTGTAGAAAATGCAAAAGAAGATGTTATCAAGCAGCAGGATTTAGTACATTCGTTAATAGAAAGAGATGTAGACGCTATAATAGTAGTTCCTACCGATACAAGTGCTATGGGACCTATTACCGATGCTGCCATGGATGCCAAAATCCCACTGTGTTATGTAAATAGAAATCCATATGCAGGAAAAGAAGATAAAATGCCTGAAAATGTTTATTATGTGGGGGCCAATGAAATTACAGGCGGGCAAATGCAGATGAATTTTATAGGAAAAGAAATAAACGGTAAGGGAAATATTGCAATTCTTATGGGAATTTTAGGAAATGAAGGTGCCCTAAAAAGAACTCTCGGTGTAAAAGAAGTAATAAAAGAAAAATATCCTGAAGTTAAAGTACTTGCAGAAGAAACAGGGTTATGGCAAAGAGATAAAGGATTAGCAATTGCTGAAAACTGGATTACAACATATGGAGATGATCTTTCTGCAATTATTTCAAATAATGATGAGATGGCATTGGGTGCAATCCAAGCTTTAAAAAATAATGGTTTACTTAAAAATGTTAAGGTTATTGGATTAGATGCTACACCTGATGCCCTTAATTCCGTAGAAAAAGGAGAACTTAGTGCTACGGTATTCCAGGATGCTAAAGGCCAGGGAGCAACAGCAGCCAAAAATGTTATCGATGTTATTCAAGGAAAATCGGTTGCAAACAAAGTAACTTATATTCCATTTAAACTTATTACAAAAGAAAATTTAAATGATTTTAAGTAAAAAATATTATTTGAAATTATCTTAACTTAAAATATTATTTTAAGTTAAGATTCTTTGAATTTTAAATAGGAGTGGTGTAGTGGAGGTTAATGAATATATTTTAGAAATGGATAAAATAGTTAAAAAATTTCCAGGTGTAATGGCATTGAAAGGGGTTAATTTAAAGGTTAAGACCGGAGAAATCCATGCTCTCATGGGTGAAAATGGTGCCGGAAAATCAACTATTATGAAGTGCATAATAGGGATACACAGGCAGACATCGGGAGAGATTATTTTTAACGGTAAAAAAATGAAAAATTATGATACAGAAACGGCATTAAAATCAGGAATTTCAATGATCCATCAGGAATTAAGCCCGATATTATACAGGTCTATTATGGAAAATATATGGCTTGGGAGGGAACCCAAGAATAAATTTGGTTTAATCGATCACAAGACTATGTATAAAAATACCGTAGAAGTATTGAAAATGATAAATCTGGACATAAATCCTAAAACTTTGATGAAAGATTTAAGTGTTGCAAAGATACAAATGATAGAAATAGCAAAAGCAATATCATATGATGCCAGGTTAATTATAATGGATGAACCTACTTCAGCACTTACAGACAGGGAAATAGACCAGTTGTTTAAAATAATATTTAAATTGAAATCTGAGGGAAGAAGCATAATATATACCTCCCATAAATTAGATGAAATATTTAAAATAGCTGATACGATTACGGTTTTTCGTGATGGGAATTATATAGGCAGCAAGCCCAGCAAAGATATGTCCATGGATGAAATGATCAAGATGATGGTAGGCCGTGACATAGATGAGCTTTTTCCCAAGACACCCAGTGAGATATCCGGAACAAAATTAGAAGTGAAAAACTTAAGTGATGGAAATCATTTTGAAAATATTTCTTTTAACCTGAAAAAAGGAGAAATTTTAGGTTTTGCCGGGTTGATTGGTGCCGGGAGAACAGAGGTAATGGAAGCTCTGTTTGGTGTTCGTTCGATTATTGATGGAGAAATTTTAATAGACAATAAAAAAATAAAAATTGATTCCTCATCTACAGCCGTTAAGAATAAAATGGCCTTATTGACAGAGGACAGGAGAGAAACAGGGATTTTCCCCATGCTGTCGGTGAAAGACAATATGACTATAGTCAATATAGATGACTATATAAAGACCAACAAATTAATAAACTATAAAAAAATGAAAGAAGACGGAGAAAAGTATATATCTGCATTGGGGATAAAAACTCCAAGCTTAAATCATAAAATTGGGAATCTAAGCGGGGGAAACCAGCAAAAGGTATTGATTGCAAGGTGGCTTTTAACAGATCCGGATATACTTATTTTGGATGAACCTACAAGGGGAATAGATGTTGGGGCAAAATCTGAAATTCACAGGTTGATATCGAAACTGGCCTGTGAAGGGAAGAGTGTAATAATGATTTCATCGGAACTGCCTGAAATTTTGGGGATGGCTGACCGTGTGGTAGTGATGCATGAGGGGAAAATAACAGGTATTCTTGATAATGATGAGATGTTGACCCAAGAGAAACTTATGGAGTATGCAACAAATAAAAAAAATAATCACAGAAATGTTATGGATGAAGAAGAATTAGAATTAGCATTAATATAATTAAGGAGGCTAAAAGATGGCAGTAGAAACTGTTATAAAAAATGAAAAAAAATCTTTACTGAATGAACATACAAACGAATTGCTGAAAAAATATGGAATAGTTTTGATTCTTATAGCTATGATACTGGTTTTATCTATTTTAAGACCTAATTTCCTATCCATCAGAAATATATTTAATTTAATAACCCAGGCTTCTATTTATGGAATATTGGCGTTGGGGATGCTCCTTGTAATTGTTTCCAAAGGAATAGACCTTTCTGTAGGTTCGGTTCTTGCATTTGCCGGAGTTGTAGCCGGTAGTTTAGGGCAGACTATGGATGCCTTTGACAGGATGTTTCCAAATTTGCCGGAACTGCCCATAATAGTGCCCATAATAGTAGCTTTATTATTGGGAGCCTTATGCGGAGCCATAAATGGAGGCTTGATAGCTTATACCGGGGTGCCGGCTTTTATTGCAACATTGGGGATGTTTACTGCAGCAAGGGGAGCAGCGCTCATGTATACAGGGGGGAAACCAATAAGCAGTATTAATCATTCCATAACAATTTTTGGGTCGAGAATATTTAATGTCATTCCTGTTCCGGTTATTATTTATGGAATTATGATAATTATTACATTTATTATTATGAATTATTCCAAATTTGGGAAAAGTGTTTATGCAATCGGCGGAAATATAAATGCAGCAAAAATATCAGGAATTAAGGTTAAAAGAAATACAGTAATTATCTATGCCTATGCCGGGTTAATGGCCGGTCTGTGTGCAATAATCTTTATGGGAAGAACAGGTGGAAGTATTCAGCCTGCAGCAGCTACAGGGATAGAACTTACAGCCATAGCAGCGGCAACAATAGGAGGAACCAGTCATTCAGGAGGGATAGGAACTGTGTGGGGTGTTGTAATAGGAGCCTTAATATTGGGAGTAATGGCAAATGGATTCACCCTCTTGGGAATCAATGCATTTATCCAGCAAATTGTAGAAGGATTTATCATAGTGGCAGCAGTTGTATTTGATATGAGAAAGAATAAAATTAAATCTTAAATTATATGGGGAGAATCAATTATGATTAAAAATCAAGATAACAATGTTTTTAAATACGGATATAATCAAATTTCCAGGGAAGACAGCGGGATGCTCATGGATTTTGGTGTATACAAAATGAAGGCTGGAGAAAAAGTGGAATTATATAACAGGGATAAAGAAACGGCAATTATCCTTTTTCAGGGAAAAATTAAATTTTTATGGGAAGGGAAAGAACTGACTGCAGAAAGGGAAAATGTTTTTGACTGCGGTCCTTACACACTGCATGTTTCAAATGATAAAAAGGTGATTATAGAGTTTATCCAAGACGGGGAAATAGGAGTTCAAAAAACCATAAATCATAATTTATTTGATTCCAAATTATATACCCCGGAAGACTGCAAAGATAATATTTTTGGAGACGGGGTAATGGATGGAACTGCAAGGAGACTTGTAAGGGATATTTTTAAATATGAAAATGCTCCCTATTCAAATATGGTTTTAGGAGAAGTGATAACATATCCTGGAAAATGGTCAAGTTATCCACCCCACAGTCATGCTCAGCCGGAAATTTATTTTTATAAATTCACAAAACCTCAGGGTTTTGGAGGAGCATTTGTAGGAGAAAATGTATATAAAATACAAAATAACTCAGCTTTAATGATAGATGGTGGTTTTACACACCCACAAACATCAGCCCCTGGATATGGGATGTATTATTGCTGGATGATAAGACATTTAGACGAAAACCCCTGGACAAAACGAATTGACGATGATGCACATACATGGCTGCATGATAAGGAAAATAAAATTTGGCCTGAAAAATAAAAATATCAAATCTAAATAGGAAGGGTAAATATGAATACAATTAAATTAACAACAGCTCAAGCTCTTGTTAAATTTTTAGATAATCAATATGTTGAATTTGACGGGGAAGTTAGTAAATTCATAGAAGGAATTTTTACAATCTTTGGGCATGGAAATGTTCTTGGATTAGGCCAGGCCTTGGAAGAAGGAAATCATGGTTTAAAAGTCTATCAAGGAAGAAATGAGCAGGGAATGGCTCATGCAGCAACTGCCTTTGCAAAACAAAAGAAGAGAAAAAAAATAATGGCCTGCACAAGTTCTGTAGGACCGGGAGCCGCAAATATGGTGACCGCTGCAGCTACTGCATCTGCAAACAGGATACCATTACTTTTGCTGCCTGGGGATGTATTTGCAACCAGACAGCCGGATCCGGTATTACAGCAGATTGAGCAATTTCATGATTTGACCATATCAACAAATGATGCTTTTAAACCTGTATCTAAATACTGGGACAGGGTCAGCAGACCGGAGCAGCTTATGACGGCTCTGTTAAATGCCATGAGAGTGTTGACGGATCCTGTCAATACAGGAGCCGTGACAATAGCACTGCCTCAGGATGTGCAGGGGGAAAATTATGAGTATCCATTGGAGTTCTTTAAAAAAAGAATTCACAGGATAGAAAGAACTCTCCCTACAGATTCAATGATAAAGGATGCTGTTGAGGCAATTAAATCAGCCAAAAAACCTATGTTAATCTGCGGGGGAGGAATCAAATATTCCCAGGCAGAAGAAATTTTTAAAGAATTCAGTGAGATGTTTAATATTCCCTTTGGTGAAACTCAAGCTGGAAAAGGAGCTGTTTCTTCAAATCATAATCTGAATCTGGGAGGGATGGGAACAACTGGGAATTTGGCAGCTAACAGGATAGCCAGAGACGCAGATCTTGTAATAGGTGTTGGGACCAGATACACTGATTTTACAACTGCTTCTAAATGGATTTTCCAAAATCCACATGTAAAGTTTTTAAATATTAATATCGCAAATTTTGATTCACAGAAATTAGACGGGATTAAAATTACTGCCGATGCCGGGAAAACGTTGAAAAAATTAAAAGACAGCTTAGAAAACAGCTATAGATCGGAATATAAAAATGAAATTAGAGATGTTAAGGAACTTTGGGAAAAAGAGTGGAATAGATTGGTGGATATAACTTATGGTGAAAACTTTATTCCGGAAGTAAGAGGACTGGATCATGTATTGGAAGAATTCAAGAAAAATACCGGTTCATCTTTAACCCAGACCAATGTTTTAGGAGTATTAAATAACAATTTAGAGAACTCCATAATTGTAGGAGCTGCCGGAAGTTTACCTGGAGATCTGCAGAGAGTGTGGAAAAGCAGAGGTGAAAACGACTACCATGTGGAATACGGGTATTCCTGTATGGGGTATGAAATCAGCGGAGCTCTGGGAGTGAAAATGGCTGAACCGGCTAAAGAGGTGTATGCCCTGGTTGGAGACGGATCATATCAGATGCTGCACTCGGAATTGGTTACTTCTATTCAAGAAAAACAAAAGATAAATATAATCTTAATGGATAATATGGCATTTGGCTGTATAAATAATCTTCAAATGGGAAATGGAATGGGAAGTTTTGGAACCGAATTCAGGTATAGAAATGCAGAAACAGGAAATTTAGACGGGGAACTGATCCCTATTGATTTTGCCATGAATGCAAGATCCTATGGATGTAAGACATATAATGTTAAAAATGAGAAGGAGTTAATAGAGGCACTGGAAGACAGTAAAAAACAGACAGTGTCCACATTAATAGATATAAAGGTGCTGCCTAAAACAATGACAGATGGATATGATTCATGGTGGCATGTGGGGAATGCTTCGGTATCTGATAACGAAAAAATAAATAAGGCATATGAAGCATCAAAGCAGGAAAAGAAAAAAATAAAAAAATATTAATGGAGGAATAAAATGGATTCTAAAAAAGTAAAATTAGGAATTGCACCAATTGCTTGGACAAATGACGATCTGCCTGAATTAGGGAGTGAAAATACTTTTGAGCAGTGTGTATCTGAAATGGCATTAGCCGGATTTACCGGAAGTGAAGTAGGAAATAAATATCCTAAAGATACCGATCTGTTAAAAGAAAAGTTAGATATCAGAGGAATTCAAATTTGCAATGCATGGTTCAGTACCTTCTTTGCTGTAGGAAAAGAAGAGGAAACTATTGCTGAATTTATTAAACATAGAGATTTTTTACATACTATGGGGGCTAAGGTCATAGGGTGTTCCGAGCAGTCACACAGTATTCAGGGACTGGATAAATCAATTTTTAATGAAAAGCCTGTTTTCACAGATGAAGAATGGAATAGAGTGGCTGCCGGGTACAATAAATTAGCTGAATTAGCGGAAGAAAAAGGAATGAAGGTATCCCTTCACCACCATATGGGAACGGGTGTTCAGACTCCGGAAGAAGTGGATAAATTCATGGAAATGACTGATGATAATGTTTATTTATTGTTTGATTCAGGTCATATGTACTACTCGGAAGGAACTCAATCATCGGTTGAAAAGGTTTTAAATAAATATATAGACAGGATTGCCCATGTTCATTTAAAAGATGTGAGAGAAAATATATTAGGAGAAGTTAAAGAAAACAACCTTTCCTTTTTAACAGGGGTAAAAAAAGGTGCATTTACTATTCCCGGTGATGGAATAATTAATTTTGATCCTCTCTTTAAAATATTAGAAAATGCTGATTATACTGGTTGGATGGTCGTAGAAGCTGAGCAGGATCCTGCACTTGCCAATCCATTTGAATATGCTGTAAGGGCTAGAAAATTTATTGCTGAAAAAACAGGTCTTTAATAGAGGGGGAGTTTAAAAATGTTAAAATTAGGAATTATAGGAGCAGGAAGAATAGGGCAGGTACATGCAACAAGTATCACTAATAATGTTAAAAATGCCAGTGTTCATATGATCGCTGACCCATTTATGAATGAAGATAAAATAAAGTGGATCAATGAACTTGGAATAGAAAATATAACTACTGATTATAAGGAAATATTGGAAAATAAAGATATCGATGCAGTTTTAATCTGTTCATCGACGGATACTCATTCATCCATATCAATAGAGGCAGCAAGAGCTAATAAGCACATCTTCTGTGAAAAACCAATCGATCATGATCTGGCAAAGATCCAGATGGTTTTAGAAGAAGTAGAAAAAGCCGGGATAAAATATCAGGTTGGATTCAATAGAAGATTTGATAATAATTTCAAGGCTATAAAGGATGCTGTTACAGAAGGAAAAATCGGGACACCTCATATCATAAAGGTAACTTCCAGAGATCCTGAAGCTCCAGGAATAGACTATGTCAAGGTATCCGGTGGAATGTTTTTGGATATGACTATTCATGACTTTGATATGGTCAGATACTTATCTGAAAGTGAAGTGGAGGAAGTTTATGCCCTTGGAGGAGTACTTGTAAATCCTGAGATTGGAGAAGCCGGAGATATAGATACGGCTATCATAACATTGAAGTTGAAAAACGGAGCCTTAGGTGTAATCGATAACTCCAGAGAAGCAGCTTACGGGTATGACCAGAGAGCAGAGGTGTTCGGATCACTTGGGTCGGTAGCCATCTCAAATGACAGCGGGTCAAAGGCAGTTATCTCAACAAAAGACGGTATTGTATCGGAAAAACCACTTTATTTCTTCTTGGAGAGATATATGCAGTCATTTGGTGAAGAAGTAAATCAATTTGTAGAGGCAATAGTTAATGATAAAAATGTTCCTGTTAATGCAAATGACGGATTACAACCTGTATTAATCGGGTTAGCGGCAAAAAAATCTTTAGAAGAAAAGAGACCTGTGAAGATCTCTGAGATATTTTAGGAGGGAAAGATGAAATATAACGAAATTAAAAACTATTTAAATGGTAAGTTTGTATCGGGGATGGGAGAAAAGTATGATGTTTATGCTCCTATCAATGGAGAAATTATAGGTGAGTTTAAAGCCGCTACCAAAGCTCAATTGGATGAAGTCGTAGCTAAAGCTAAGGCTGCACAGGAATCTTGGGCAGGTTTAACTGCAAAATCCAGATCTAAGGTTATTTATAAATATAGAGAATTACTCATGAAGTATAGAGAAGAGTTATCTGTGGTTAACTGTGAAGAAAATGGAAAATCAATGGAAGAGGCCTATGCCGGTGTGGATAAGGCCATTGAATTAACTGAATTTGCTTGTTCTATCCCACAATTAATTTCAGGGAAAACCCAGGATGTCAGTAAGGGGGTTAACTGTAAAGAAGAGAGAAGACCCTTAGGAGTTGTAGCCTCCATTACTCCATTTAACTTCCCGGTAATGGTTCCTCACTGGACTGTTCCAAATGCAATAGCTCTTGGAAACGCAATAATCTTAAAGCCATCTGAATTAACACCGATCTCAGCAATGAAAATGGCAGAACTTTGGGAAGAGGCAGGATTACCCGAAGGAATTTTCAACGTAGTTAACGGTGGAAAAGAGATTGTTGAAGGGATTTGCGACAATAAAGATATCGTAGCTGTATCATTTGTAGGATCAACACCTGTAGCTGAAATTGTTCATAAAAGAGGGTCTGCTAACTCCAAGAGAGTTTTAGCATTGGGTGGAGCAAAAAACCACATTGTAGTAATGCCGGATGCCAATAAGGATGCGGGAAGTAGAGATATTATTTCATCTGCCTTTGGAATGTCCGGGCAGAGATGTATGGCTGTATCAGTAATGATCGGTGTAGGAAGTATAGATGAAGTGTATGGAGAAGTTGTTGCCAAGGCTAAAAATATGGTTCCCGGAGTGGATCTTCCACCGGTTATCTCAGAGGCAGCTATAAAAAAAATAGAGGATTATCTGGATTATGCCCAGGAAAACGGAGCTGAAATTGTAGTTGATGGAAGAAAAGTTAAAACAGATGAGGGGTACTTTATAGGACCATCTATTATCGACTGGGGTAACAGCAAAAAAATGAGCAGCGAAGAGATATTCGGGCCTGTCTTGGAGATAAGAAGTGCTAATACAATAGCTGAAGCTGCAGCTATTCAAAATGAATCACCATATGGGAATGCAGCTGCAATTTTCACTCAAAATGGTAGATTTGTAGATGAAGCCATCAGGGAATTCCAAGCTGGAATGCTGGGGGTAAATATCGGAGTGCCGGTTCCAAGAGAGCCCTTCTCATTTGGAGGGATAAAAGATTCTAAATTTGGATACGGAGATATTACAGGAGTTTCTTCCATAGATTTTTGGACAAATTTAATAAAAATAACTACAAAATGGAATCCAGAGCATAAAGTGGACTGGATGAGTTAATAAAAAATAACTATACAACTGAAATTTAATAAAAAATAACTGTAAAATGGAATCCAAAATATTAAGCGGGTTCCATTGAGGGGGAGAAGATGGAAAAAAAATACAGGGGACCGCTTCATGAGATGGCTCTTACTACTAAAACAGATTATTGGAATGATTCTTGTTCTATAGATGAATTATCCTATGCAATAGAAAATGGTGCTGTAGGAGCAACTACAAATCCCGTGATAGTTAAAAATGTATTAAAGGCAGAGCTTGAAAACTATGAGAATCAGGTAAAAGAACTCATTGCCAATAATCCAGAGGCAACAGAGGATGAGATTGCCTGGGTACTCATTGAAAATATGGCCGTGGAAGGAGCTAAACTCCTAAAACCTGTTTTTGATCCTGAGACAGGGAGGGGTAGGATCTCTATCCAGACAAATACTAAATATTATAGAAATTCAGAACTTCTTACAGAACAGGCTCTCCACTTCAACGATCTTGCTGAAAATATCCAGGTAAAAATTCCGGCTACAAGTGCAGGAATAAGAGCCTTTGAAGAGGCTACATATAGAGGGGTAAGCATCAATGCTACGGTTAGTTTTACCGTTCCACAGGCTATAGCTGTAGCTGAAGCAGTAGAAAGAGGTCTTAATAGAAGAGAAGAAGATGGATTGGACAACAGTCACATAAATCCTGTGTGTACCATCATGGTTGGAAGGGTAGATGACTGGTTAAAAGATGTAGCCAATAGAGATCATATAATTACAAACCCGGAATATCTTGAATGGGCCGGTGTCGCTGTAATGAAAAATGCCTATAATATATTCCAGGAAAGAGGATATAAAACTAAGCTCCTGGCGGCAGCTTACAGAAACCATCATCAGTGGTCTCAATTTATTGGAGGAGATATACTGGAGACTATCCCGTATAAATGGCAGAAGAGATTCAACAGTTCAAATATAGAGGTGAAGGATAGAATTGGTGATTCAGTAGCACCTGAGATAATAGATGAACTTCTCTATAAGTTTGATGACTTCAAAAAGGCTTACCTTCCGGAGGGAATGGAAGAGAAAGAATTTGATAATTATGGAGCAGTAACAAAAACTCTGCTTCAATTCAGTGAAGGGTATGATGAACTGGTTTCAATCATTAGGGGATACATGCTTATAGTCAGATAAAAACTGGAGGAAATTATGTTAAAATTTGATCAAAACAGACCTATGGACATCATCCCTATTGGAAGAGTTGCAATAGATTTCAATCCTACAGATATTCATAAACCCTTGGAGGAGAGTAAAAATTTTAATAAGTATGTTGGAGGATCACCTGCAAATATAGCAGTAGGTCTTTCAAGACTTGGCAAAAAAGTAGGATTTATCGGAAAAGTTTCAGATGACAGTTTTGGAAAATTTGTTACCAATTATTTCGAAGAAAATAATATAGATACAACAGAGGTAGCAACTTGTAAAAATGGTGAATCTCTGGGGCTCACATTTACTGAAATAAAAAGTCCAACTGAAAGTTCTATACTGATGTATAGAAATGGTATTGCCGATCTTATGCTGGAATCCAGCGAAGTTTCGGAAGAGTATATTAAAAATGCTAAAGCAATTGTTGTATCCGGGACAGCTCTATCGGCCAGCCCATCAAGGGAAGCCTGTTTCACAGCGGTAGAATACGCTAAAAAACATGGAACTATTGTGATATTTGATGTGGATTATAGGAGCTATACCTGGAAATCTAAAGAGGAAGTGGCAATCTATTATTCATTGATAGGAAGGTTAAGTGACCTGATAATAGGTTCTAAGGAAGAATTTGAACTGATGGAAGGGATTGCTAACTTTGAAGATAAAAGTGATATAGCAATTGCTAATAGATGGTTAGCTTATGAAAATAAAATTGTTGTTATAAAACATGGGAAAGAAGGATCCGTCGCTTATACTGAAAATTCATCCTACAAGATCAAGCCCTTTCCGGTAAAACTGCTTAAATCCTTTGGCGGAGGAGACGCATATGCTTCTGCATTTATCTATGGATTAATGGAGGGTTGGGATATCATCGATGCATTGGAGTTTGGAAGTGCTTCTGCTGCTATGCTGGTAGCAAGTCACAGTTGTTCAGAGGATATGCCCACTGCAGATGAAATCCAAAATTTTATAGATCTTAAAAAAGCTGAATTTGGAGAAATGGTTGCCAGAGGATAGGAGGAAATATGCTAGTTACCTTAAAAAAAATAATAGATGAATTAGGTGAAAATCAAGCGGTTCCAGCCTTTAATGTATATGGTTATGAGGATACTAAAGTGGTATTAGATGTGGCATCTTCCCTGGGAGCTCCTGCTGTTTTGATGACAAATAGAGATGCTGTTATGCATATGGGTTCTAGAAATTTATGCAATTTGCTTAAATCTATCGGTGAAGATTATGATATACCCATCTGCATCCACTTGGATCACGCAAAGTCTATGGAAGAGATAGAAGAAGCTGTCAAATCCGGATATACATCCGTTATGTATGACGGTTCTAATCTTCCCCTCAATGAAAATATTGAAAATACATCCAGGATAGTTCAGTTTGCTAAGAAATATAATGTAAGTGTTGAAGGTGAGATAGGATCGGTGGGATACAGTGACCCAAACATAAAAATTCAGGGGAAATATACAGATGTGGAAGAAGCTAAGATATTTTATGATGAAACAAAAGTAGATATTTTAGCGGTAGCGGTGGGAACCCTTCACAGGATGACCGGCCAGGAAGCCGTGATTAACTATGAACTTTTAAATGATATAGAAAAAAAATTGGATGTTCCCCTTGTAATTCACGGTTCTACAGGAGTAAAAAACAAAGACCTGATTCAACTTGCTAAAACAACTGTAAAGAAGGTAAACATAGGAACAGCTGTTCGAATGACTTTTGGAAAAAGTTTAAAATCACAGTTCAATACTGAAGAATTTGACAGGATAAAATTATTTGAAAAACCTATGAAAGATATAGAGGGAGTTATTTTAGAAAAATATAAATTATTAGGGTTTAAAAAAACATCTTATTAACTCGACTTGTACAAAAATAAATAAAAAAATAGACACTCTTAGTATAGAATTTTTGTTATAACAAAAACAATTTTATATTAAGAGTGTCTGTTTATGAACACTTTATCTTTAAATTTAGGAATTACCACGTAAAAAAATCATATTATAAAAAGGTGCTAATTTTGTGATGTAAAAATTATTAAATTTTAAAATTTAAAATGGAGGAAATCAACTATGAAAAAATTTTTCATCTTATTTTGCCTACTTTTAACCCTGGTAGGCTGTAAAACTAAAGACCCTAATTTTTTGAACAAAACCAGTTCAGAAGTAAAAATTGCATTTATGCCAGATGTCCATTTCCATGATGTTTATGCTGAATTTCAAGATGAGAGCTTTAAAGGAATTTATAGTAAAACCACTGAAAAATCTGCAACCATAAGAACTATGGAGTCACAACTTAATTCTACTAGATTATTTAATGAAAATTATTTTGCATTTATTGCAGCTTTGGATGATATTAAAGATAAAGGGATTAAATATGTTGTTTTCCCAGGAGATTTTTCAGATGATGGTCAACCTATCAATGTAAGAGGATTCAAAAAAATCTTAGACGATTATTCAAAAAAATATGGGATGGAGTTTTTAATTACCTTTGGAAATCATGATCCAGCAAGACCTTTTGAAATTCCAGGAGGAAAAAAGGATTATTTAGGAGCTAATGGACAAAAACAACCAATCAGCAGTAATGGTATGTATAAGAAAGATAATTTATCTAATCCTCCTATTGTTTCAGAGGAAGTTAAATTTATGGGATATGAGGGACTCTTCAATGAAGTGGGAAAATATGGTCTTTATCCTCAAGAGCAAATGATCTATTGGGAAACCCCTTTTTCAACCTATAATGGAGATAATTACTCCTTTGAAAAAGCAGTGAAAGAATCTAATCTATCTAAAAGAAGTTATCTTATAAGTCAACGTGGATCCGAGGAGAATTTAGTAGGAAAAGAATACTTAGTTCCAGATGGTTCATATTTAGTGGAACCTACAGAAGGTGTTTGGCTTTTAGTAGTTGATTCCAATGTCTATATTCCAAAAGAAACTCCTGTAGATAATAATCCTGAAAATGGTTCTAATTTTAATGGATCAGGGAATGCTGGGTTTAATGCAGTAATCACCCATAAAAGTCATTTAATTACTTGGATGAAAGATGTAGCTAAAAGAGCTGAAAAAAACAATAAGGTACTTATAACAACAGGACATTTTCCAGCAGTCGATTTTTATAATGATGCAGCTGAAGAGATAGAGGATATATTCGGTATTGGAAATTTTCAATTAAAAAGGAATCCAAAAGAAACTACCTCTAAAATTTTAGCTGAAATAGGAATTAAAGTAAATGTTGCAGGACATATGCATTTTAATGATACTGGAATGAAAAAATATTCTGACGATGAATTTATTTTTAACGTCCAAAGTCCTTCTCTTTCAGCTTATATTCCAGCTTATAAAGTCCTTACTGTTAAGGATAAAAATACAATAGATGTAGATACCATAATGTTAGATGAAGTTCCTAGATTCGATGAATTATTTGAGTATTACCAGACAGAATACGATTATTTAGATAAATTAGGGTATGATAATATCTGGAATAAAGATATCTTAACTTCCAAAAATTATTATGAATTTAGTGAGTGGCACATTAAAGAATTGGTTAGGCTTCGTTTCCTACCAAAGGAATGGCCAGAAGATATTAAAGAGATGATTTTTAAACTCAATGGAAAAGAGATGCTTATCCTTTCACAATTAGAAACAGAAATAAGTCTTGATCAATGGAGTAACGTTGACTTTAAAAATACCCCTGAATGGGTGAATGCAGAAGATAAAGCTGAGAATCTGTTAAATAAAGACGAATCTTTGGAAGACTATGAAAACTGGAGTGGATTTGACCTTATAACTGATTTTTATAAACTAAGAAATGCGGATTCCCTGGCTTTAAAAGATATCTCTCTTAGGAGAATTGAGCAATATAAACTTCTATCTAAAGTTCTTTCAGATACTGACATCAAACTTGTTTATGAAGACAATAAAGTTTCTGGGGAAAACAGTATATCAAATGTTTTCCAAAAAAGGTTTAATGGTATTTTTTCTATTATGTTAAAATTTTCTACAGATCTTCCGAGTGAAAATTTCACCTTAGATATTAAAAATGGTACAATAACAAAAAGATAAATTTAAGAAGAAAAAGTTGTAAATATGAGACAGAACCACGAAAAGTGCCGCAAATGCGACACTTTTTGTTATTTTATCCATTCCTTCCATATCTCAGGCTGATATCCTAGACTTACTCTGTCTTTCTCTCTGAGAATGGGGGTTTTAAAGAGTTCAGGAGATTCCATCAATAATTCCAGCGTATCAAATACATAGTATTCTAAATTACGCTTTTTAAATTCCTTCCCCTCTCTATCCAGCAGCTCCTCAATATCAAAAGTTTTTGTTATACTCTTCAACTCTCCTTTGGAGATCTCCTTTTCCTTGAGGTTGATAAATTGAACATTAATTTTTCTATCCTTAAAAAATCTTATGGCTTTCTTTGTGTCATTACAGTTTTTCATTCCAAATATCTGTATCATAGGCTGACTCCTCATATTAATATAATTATTATATTTTACTACAAAGATAAAAAAATGTTAAACTCTATCTTAAGAAAGATAATATTTTTAGGGGAGGTATAAAATGAAAAAAATAGCATTAGTAGCCCATGACAGGAAAAAAGATGAATTAGTGGATTTTGTGAAGGAGCACAGGGAATTCTTTTCTAAACATAGTTTAGTCAGTACAGGAACTACCGGAGGAAGGATCATACAAGCTACAGATTTGGAGGTTATGAGATTTCAATCGGGACCAATTGGAGGAGACCAGCAGGTAGGGGCACTTATTGCAACAGATGAGATAGAGGCAATATTTTTCTTCAGAGATCCCCTTACCTCCCAGCCCCATGAACCGGATGTACAGGCTCTTATAAGGTTATGTGATGTTCACAAGATACCAGTAGCTACAAATACGGCTACAGCCAACCTTTTAATTAAGGGGATGAAAAAGTAATAAAAAAAGATAAAAATTAATATTAATTTTTATCTTTTTTTATTATCTAGAAAATTATACCTGCAACGTTCCAAAATAAAACTTTTAAATCGTTTGACAAACATGTTACAATGGTGTATAACATATGTAAGCGGTTACAATATAAATGAGGAGAACAGAATGAGGATAAAAGATATAGCACAACTAGCAGGTGTCTCCACAGCCACAGTGTCGAGGGTTATAAATAACTCCACTTCGGTGAGAGAAGAGACGAGAAAAATAGTCTTAGAAGTGATAAAGGCTAAAAATTACAGACCCAATATAACAGCTCAAAATTTAGCTAAGAAGGAAACGAATACTATAGGAGTGGTGATACCGGACCTGGACAACCCTTTTTTTGGAAAGATAATAAAAGGGATCTATGAAAAAATAGAGGAAGAAAACTTAAATATAATCCTTTTAAACAGTTACGGCAGTCTAAAAAAAGAAAAAAGAGTAATAGAAACTCTGATAGAACAAAGGGTAAAGGGAGTTATAATAGTCCCTGTGGCAAAAGATAAAGATTCAAGTTATAAACATTTTAACAGGCTGGATGAATTTAAAATTCCCTATGTACTTGTAGACAGAGAGATTGAAGGGGATAATTTTTCCAAGGTATATTTAGAAAATAGAAAGGGTGCCTATAAGGCAACTAAATATCTATTGACTAAGGTAAGTGATATAGCCATGATCTCGGGACCTGTAAGAACCACTACAGCCACTAAAAGATTAAAGGGTTATAGTATAGCCATGGGAGAAAAAAACTTAGAGGAAAAAGTCTACTATGGTGATTATAAAATAGAATCAGGGTATAAGATAATAACCGAAATAATCAGGGATAACAAGCTTCCTGAAGCACTATTTGTGGCCAACAATATGATGACCTTGGGAGTTATAAAGGGGCTTATTGAAAATAATATTAAAATTTCAGAAAATATCCTGATATTCAGTTTTGATGAGGTGGAAATGGCTGAAATTTTTGGGGTAAAAATAGATTATTTAGAATTTGATGTAAAATCTATTGGAGAAAAGGCAGTAGATATCCTAAAGGGAAAATTAAATGGAGATAAATCCAGAAAGATCGTAAAAATTCCAGGGGAAATAAAAAAATAAATTTTTTAACATAAGATGTAAGCGGTTACAGGGAGGGAAAATGAAAAAAATATTAGTAATTGGAAGTCTCAATATGGATTTGGTTACCATGAGTGAAAGGCATCCTAAATTAGGAGAAACAATTATTGGGAAAAGCTTTTTCCAGATTCCAGGAGGGAAAGGAGGCAACCAGGCAGTGGCCATAGCTAAATTAGGTGGAGATGTAACTATGTTTGGCTGTGTAGGGAAAGATTCCCATGGAGATATATTAATAGAGGGATTAAAAAAGAACAATGTAAATACAGGGTGTATAAAAAAAGGTGAAAGAAATACAGGGATAGCTTCAATAGTGGTAGATGAAAACGCAGACAATACAATAATAGTAGTCCCGGGAGCTAATTTTGAGATAAGTACAGATGATATAGATAAAAATATAGACCTGATAAAAAATGCAGATATAGTTCTCCTTCAACTGGAAATTCCTATAGATGTTGTGGAATATATCCTGAAAAAATCAAAGGAATATAATAAAATCACGATACTTAATCCGGCCCCGGCTGAAAAGCTGTCCATGGATATAATAAAAAATGTAGACTACCTGGTGCCCAATGAAACCGAATTAGAGCTGCTCAGCGGGATGCCTGCAGATTCACAGGAAGAGGTATTAGTGGCCGCTAAAAAACTTATGGATATGGGAGTAAAAAATCTCATAGTTACCATGGGAAAAAATGGTTCGGTCTTTGTAGGAAAAGATAAGGTAGTAAAAGTAGGAATCCATAAAGTGAAAGCAGTAGATCCTACAGCAGCAGGAGATTCATTTATCGGCGGAGTTATCAGGATGCTGGCAGAAGGAAAAAAAATAGAGGAAGCTATGGAATTCGGGGCTCGTGTAGGAGCCATAACAGTAACAAAAGAGGGAGCACAGAGTTCGCTGCCTACATGGGATGAAGTGGTAAATTATAAATTTTAGGTAAATTGAAGGGGTAATTCATGAATTACCCGTACCATAAATTAGTGAAGATTGGTGGCAAAGAAAGAAAAAAGAAGTAGGGGGAAAATTTATGAAAAAAGGCAGATTATTAAACAGCGAGATCAGTTCTGTGATATCTACCATGGGACATACAGACCATATAACTGTAGGAGATGCAGGGCTGCCGATTCCAAATGAGGTAAAGAGGATAGATTTGGCAGTGGAAAAGGGAGTGCCTACTTTTTTAGGGACTTTAGAAGTGATCTTAGATGAATTAAAGGTAGAAGAAGTGGTGATTGCTGAGGAGATGAAGGATATAAGCGGTGAATTTTACACTAAGTTATTAAAATTACTGGAGATAAAATGCGGAGAAATCACCATTATAGAAGTATCCCATGAGGAATTTAAAGGAATAACTAAAGAGAGTAAAGCTGTGGTGAGAACTGGAGAGTGTACACCATATGCCAATATTATTTTGAAATCAGGAGTAACATTCTAAGGAGAAAATATATGGAAAAAATATTAGAAATTTCAGGAATAATTAAGGATTTTCCAGGTGTAAGAGCATTGGATGGAGCCAGGCTGAACGTGTATGAGGGGAAAGTAATGGCCTTACTTGGTGAAAATGGTGCAGGGAAATCAACTATGATGAAAATAATCACAGGAATATACAAAAGGGATGCAGGAATCATCAAACATAATGGAAAAGAAGTTGAATTTAACGGTCCCAAAGAATCGCAGGATGCAGGGATAGCCATAATACATCAGGAGTTAAACCTAATAGATCACCTTTCCATAGCAGAAAATATTTTTTTAGGAAGGGAATTGACTAAAAATTTTAGAATAGACTGGGATCTGATGTTTAGTGAAGCAGATATAATCTTAAAGAAATTAAATCTGGAATATTCCTCCAAAGAATTGGTAGGAAAACTCAGTATCGGAGAAAAGCAAATGATAGAGATAGCAAAAGCTCTCTCTCAAAATGCCAAAATAATAGTTATGGATGAGCCTACAGATGCCCTGACAGACACTGAAACAGAGAGTCTGTTTAATGTGATTAAGGAACTGGTAGCTGAAAATAAAAGTATCGTATACATATCCCACAGATTGAAAGAAATATTTGAAATATGTGATCATGCTACTATTATGAGGGATGGAAAATTTATAGATGAAGCTGTGGTAGCTGATATAACCGAAGATCACATAATCGAAAAGATGGTAGGAAGAAAATTAAAAGATCAATTTCCCAGAATAGACACGGAATTAGGAGAGGTATCCCTAAGGGTGGAAGATCTGAATGGTGAAGTTACAAAGGATATTAATTTTTCCCTTCAAAGAGGTGAAATATTAGGAATAGCCGGACTCATGGGAGCAGGAAGAACAGAGCTGGCTAAGACCATCTATGGATGTTTCAAGAAAACAAGGGGTCAAATCCATATAGACGGGAAAAAAGTAGAGATAAACTCTCCCCAGGAGGCATTAAAAAATAAGATAGCCTATGTCTCAGAAGATAGAAAGGGAGACGGGTTGTTATTGGGACTTTCTGTAAAAGAAAATATGAGTTTATCCTCATTGTTGAAGTTTGAAAACACATATAAAAAAATAGATGAAAAGAAAGAAAAGATAGAAGTGGAAGAATTTATATCTAAATTTAATATAAAGACTCCTACAATGGACCAGCTTATAAAAAACCTAAGCGGGGGAAATCAGCAGAAAGTAGCCATAGCCAAGGCTCTCATGACCAATCCTAAAATATTAATTTTGGATGAACCCACCAGGGGAGTGGATGTAGGAGCAAAGAAGGAAATATATGACCTTATAAATGAATTTAAACATCAAGGGATGAGCATAATTATAATTTCCTCTGAAATGCCGGAAATATTAGGGCTCAGCGACAGGATAATGGTGATGTATGACAAAACTATTACAGGAATATTCAGCAGAGAAGAGGCAACACAGGAAAAGATAATGAAGTGTGCTATAGGTGTTAAGAAGGAGGAGATAGATGAAAACTAGTGCGGTATTAAATGGTGCAACAATTAAAAAAGAAAATAAATTGTTAAAAAACAAACCCCTGATAGGTTTGATTATATTTGGGGTGATAGTTTCGATATTAAATCCCAGATTTTTATCTACAGCGAACTTATTGAATATACTCCGACAGACATCTATAAATGCAATAATAGCAGCAGGGATGACCTTTGTAATATTAACAGGGGGAATAGATCTTTCGGTGGGGTCTATCCTGGCTATCTGTGGAGCAGTATCTGCCAGCATGCTGGCCGGAGGAGTCAACGGTTATATAGTTTTAATAGTAACTATAATATTGGGAACCATATTGGGGGCAGTCAGCGGAAGTTTTATAAGTTATGGGAAATTACAGGCTTTTATAACAACCTTGGTAGCTATGACATTATTAAGGGGAGCGACTTTAGTATTTACAGACGGAAAACCGATTTCGATGGGATTTGGAGAGAATGCCGAGTTATTTGATACCATAGGTGGAGGATATCTTTTTGGAATTCCGGTACCAATATATATAATGATAGCAGTATTTGCAGTATGTAACTATGTGTTAAAAAATACAAAATTTGGTAGGTATGTTTTTGCTGTAGGTGGGAATGAGGAAGCTACTAAATTATCTGGAATTAATGTAGAAAAATTGAAAGTTAAAGTGTATGCTATAAGTGGCGGACTGGCTGCCTTAGCAGGAATTATAATTACATCCAGACTGGGATCGGCTCAGCCTACAGCAGGAACAGGGTATGAATTGGATGCCATTGCAGCAGTAGTACTGGGGGGAACTTCACTTTCCGGAGGAATAGGAAGTATATCAGGAACGATAACAGGAGCACTGATCATAGGAGTGTTGGGGAATGCATTGAACCTATTGGATGTATCTTCGTATTATCAGATGATGATAAAGGCTTTAGTTATATTAGCAGCAGTATTAATTGATAGAAAAACACATAAATAAAAGGGGGATAAAAAAATGAAAAAAACATTAAAATTGTTAGTTGTGGGACTTTGTATTGGAATGATGTCAACTGTAGCTTTTGCCAAAGGAAAGGTAGGGTTAGTAATATCTACTTTAAACAATCCTTTCTTTGTAGATCTAAAAGAGGGAGCGCAGGATGAAGCAAAAAAACTAGATATGGAACTTATAGTTTTGGATTCTCAAAATGATCCGGCTAAAGAATTATCAAATGTAGAAGATCTGATTGTAAGGGGAGTAGATGTAATATTAATCAATCCTACAGATTCAGATGCAGTGTATAGAGCAGTAAAAAATGCCAATAGATCAAAGGTGCCTGTAGTAACTTTGGACAGAGGAGCAAACAGAGGAAAGGTAGTTACTCATATTGCATCGGATAATGCAGCTGGAGGTAAGATGGCCGGGGAATTTATCCTGAAAAAATTAGGTAAGGGAGCTAAAATAGTTGAATTAGAAGGAATTCCAGGTACAACAGCTGCAAGAGACAGAGGAAAGGGTTTCAATGAAGTGGCTAAAGGAAACTTAGACGTAGTAGGAAGACAAGCTGCTGACTTTGACAGAACTAAGGGACTTAATGTAATGGAAAATATGATCCAGGCTCAGCCGAAAATAGACGGTGTATTTGCTCATAATGATGAGATGGCTTTGGGAGCATTAAAAGCTATTGGAAATAATAAAAATATCTTAGTAGTAGGATTCGATGCTACTGCAGATGCTGTGAAATCAGTGGAAAAAGGCGGGTTAGCTGCAACTGTAGCTCAACAGCCTAAATTAATAGGATCTCAAGGGGTAGAAACAGCAAATAGGATAATGAAAGGAGAAAAAACTCCTAAATTTATTCCGGTAGAATTAAAGTTAATCACAAAATAAGAAGATTAGATAGGATGGGAGGAAAGAAATTTCTTCCCATTTACTCTATAAAAAGAGTGGATTCGGTAAAATACTGAAAAATAGAAATATAAAAGAGGTGCATTTTATGTTACTGGGAGCAATAGAAGCAGGGGGAACAAAATTTGTCTGCGCAGTGGGGACAAAAAAAGGAGAAATTTTAGAGAGGATATCATTTTCTACCACCACTCCGGAAGAAACACTGAAAAAAGTAATGGGATTTTTTATAGATAAAGAGATAAAGGCTTTAGGGATAGGCTGTTTTGGGCCTATTGATTTGGATAAAAATTCAAAAACTTATGGTTATATAACTTCTACTCCGAAACCCGGGTGGAGGAATTACAATATTCTGGGAGAACTGAAAAAATATTTTGATATCCCTATAAACTTTGATACCGATGTAAATGGTGCAGCCTTAGGTGAAGCCAAGTGGGGGAGTGGTATTGGACTGGATTCTCTGATCTACCTCACTGTGGGCACAGGGATTGGCGGAGGTGTATATATCCATGGAAACCTGGTCCATGGGATGACCCACCCGGAAACCGGCCATATCTTTGTCGGCAGAGCAGAGGAGGACAAGTATAAGGGGAAATGCCCATATCATGGAGATTGTCTGGAAGGGATGGCATCTGGCCCGGCTATTGAGGAAAGATGGGGGATAAATCCGTATGAACTTTCCAAAGACCATATAGCATGGGATTTAGAAGCACATTATTTAGCCCAGGGGCTGGTTAACTATATTCTGATAATATCGCCTAAAAAGATAATATTAGGCGGAGGAGTCATGAAACAAAAGCAGTTATTTCCATTGATCAGAAAAAAAGTAGTTGAAAGATTAAATGGCTATGTATCCCATAAAAATATACTGGAAAATATAGACGATTATATAGTTTATCCTGAATTAGGAGATGACGCAGGGATCTGCGGGGCATTGGCACTGGCAGACCTGGTATTGTGTTAGAAAAGGGAAGTTCTCATCTAATTTTAGGACAAAAGGCATATTTATAAATTATGGATTGTAGTAAAATGACTTATAAGATCTAAAGTTTACTGGGGTATAAATTGCAGGGAATTAGTTAAAAAATAAGTATATGTAATATTAAATATGTTTGTACAAGCAAACATCCAAGGAGGAATAAAATTGAAAATATTTATCGATACGGCAAATGTAGAAGACATAAAAAAAGCTAATGATATGGGTGTTATTTGTGGGGTAACTACAAATCCATCACTTATCGCAAAAGAAGGAAGGGTATTTAAAGAGGTTGTAACAGAGATAACATCTATTGTAGACGGGCCTATAAGTGCAGAAGTAATCTCATTAGAAGCTCCTAAGATGTTAGAGGAAGCTGAAGATTTAATCAAAATTCATCCAAATATCACAATCAAGTTACCTATGACTGTAGAAGGATTAAAAGCTTGTTCTGCACTATCTAAAAGAGGGATAAAAACCAATGTAACTTTAATTTTTACTCCTAATCAGGCACTATTAGCTGCTAGAGCAGGAGCGACATTTGTATCACCGTTCTTAGGAAGATTGGATGATATCGGTGTAGATGGAATCGAATTAATCAGAGAGATTGTACAAATATTTAATGTACACAATATAAAATCGGAAATAATTGCTGCAAGTATCAGAAATCCATTACATGCAAAGGAAGCTGCTAAAGCAGGAGCACATATCGGGACTATGCCCCTTGGTGTAATTGAAAAAATGACTCAGCATCCATTAACAGACGCAGGGATAGCTAAATTCTTAGCTGACTGGGAAGGGGTAAAATAAATAAACTAATAGTATAGAAGGCAGAGTTAGTGCTGAATTTTGAGGGAAAAATTCGAGATTCTGAACTCTGTACTATTTTTTATAACTTGACAATAACTAGTATATTACATATAATGTTGTTAGAAAAAACAAATAATGTACACTAATTTTTATTTAAAAAGGAGTTAAAATGGCAGATATCAAGATGTTAACGGAAAAAGCTACACAGATAAGAAAAGATATTGTGACTATGATTTGTAAATCAAAATCAGGTCATCCAGGGGGATCTTTATCAGCAGCGGATATAGTGAGTGCACTATATTTCAATGAGATGAACATCGATCCAAAGAATCCTAAGATGGCAGACAGAGATAGATTCGTTTTATCAAAGGGGCATGCAGCACCAGTATTATACGCAGCATTAGCAGAGAAGGGATATTTTGATAGAGAGTTATTAGGAACACTTAGAAAATTTGGATCACCTTTACAGGGACATCCGGATATGAAAAAATTACCGGGAGTAGATATCTCTACAGGTTCATTAGGACAAGGGTTATCAGTAGCAAATGGAATGGCATTATCAGCAAAATTAGACAATAAATCATATAGAACATATGTATTATTAGGAGATGGAGAAGTACAGGAAGGTCAAGTATGGGAAGCTGCTATGACTGCTGCTCACTATAACCTTGATAACGTATGTGCATTCTTAGATTCTAATAACTTACAAATAGATGGAAATGTAGATAAAGTAATGGGTGTTGAACCATTAGATGATAAATGGAGAGCATTTGGATGGAATGTAATCGTAATAGACGGTCATAACTTCGAGGAAATATTAGGAGCTTTAGAAGCTGCTAAGGCTCATAAAGGTCAGCCTACAATGGTTATAGCTAAAACTACTAAGGGTAAGGGTATCTCGTTTATGGAAAATGTATGCGGGTTCCATGGAGTAGCTCCCACATCTGAAGAAACAGAGAAAGCATTAGAAGAATTAAGTCACGTAGAATGTTGTAATAACTAATAGGAGGCCAAAAAAATGAGTAAAAAAGCTACAAGACAAGCTTACGGAGAAGCGTTAGCTGAATTAGGAAGAATAAACAAAGATGTAGTGGTTTTAGAGGCAGACTTATCTAAATCTACAAAGACTTCAATATTTCAAGGGGAATTCCCTGAAAGACATTTTAATGTAGGAATTGCAGAAGCAGATTTAATGGCTACAGCAGCAGGATTTGCAACTACCGGAAAGGTAGCATTCGCTTCTACATTTGCAATGTTCGCAGCAGGAAGAGGATTTGAGCAAATCAGAAACACTATAGCATATCCAAAATTAAATGTTAAAATAGCTCCAACTCATGCAGGAATCTCTGTAGGAGAGGACGGAGGATCCCACCAATCTGTAGAAGATATATCTCTTATGAGATCTATCCCGGGAATGGTAGTATTATGTCCGGCAGATGCAGAAGAAACTAAGCAAATGGTATTTGCAGCAGCAGAATATGATGGACCTGTATATCTTAGATCAGGAAGATTAGATACAGAAGATATCTATAAAGATACAGATTATAAATTTGAGATTGGAATAGCTGATACTTTAAAAGAAGGAACAGATGTTACAATCGCAGCTACAGGAATGTTAGTTCATGAAGCTATGGAAGCAGCAAAAACACTGGAAGCAGAAGGGATCTCAGCTAGAGTAATCAATGTTTCTACAATTAAGCCATTGGATGGTCCTACTATTTTAAAGGCAGCACAAGAGACGAAGTTTATTGTAACTTGTGAAGAGCATTCAGTAATAGGAGGATTAGGAGGAGCAATCTCTGAATTTTTAGGAGAAACTCATCCTACTCTTATCAAGAAATTAGGAATCTACGATCAATTCGGTCAATCTGGAACAGGTGACCAATTATTGGATGAATACGGATTAAGAGCAAAGGATATAGTAGCAAAAGTAAAAGAAAATATGTAATAACTAAACTGTAACCATGAAACCGGACACTTGAAAAAGAGTGTCAGTTTCATGGTTTTTTGATACAATTTTTTAATAAGAGTTTAAGGGAGTGGATTAAATGTCTAAAAAAATATTTTCAGATATAGAGGTAACTAAACTATCTAAAAATAAAAATATTTCTAAAGTTTCAAATAAAGCTATTACATATACTTTTGAATTTAAAAAGAAATTTATTGATGAATACAAGAAGGGAAAACTTCCCCGTGTAATTTTGAGGAAGCTGGTTTTGATGTGGACATTTTAGGTATGAAAAGAGTTGAAACTTCCTCTAAACGTTGGAGGAAAGTTTTTAAAGATAATGGTGAACTGGGTTTAATGGATGCCAGAAAAACATCTTCTGGAAGACCTCTGAAAAGAGAGTTAACAGATTTAGAAAAAATTAAACGTTTAGAAGCACAGATTGAATATTTAAAAATAGAGAATGAATTCTTAAAAAAGTTAGACGAGATCGAAAGGGGGGATGCTTAAATAAAACAGAGAATTTTGAAGCTATTGAATTAACAGTTAAAAAATATAAATTGAAATCAAAAATTAAATTTTTATGTTTTCAAGCGGGAGTTTCTAGGTCTGGTTTTTACAACTATATTAATTCAGAAAAGAATAGAAATAATAAAGAGACTCAAGACTTGAAATCCAAAAAATTAATTCTAAAAGCTTTTAATAGAAGAGGGTGTAAGAAGGGTGCACGAAGTATCAGGATGATTTTAGAGAATGAATTTGATACTATTTTTAACTTGAAAAAAATAAGAAGAATTATGAAAAAATACGGAATAATATGTCCTCATAGAAAACCGACCCCCTATAAAAACATAGCTAAAGCAACTAAGGAACATTCAACAGTCCAAAATATATTGAATAGAGAATTTAAACAAGAAGTTCCCAGAAAAATTCTCTTAACTGATATCAGCTATTTAACTTATGGAATTGGCAAAAGAGCTTATCTTTCAACAATAAAAGATGGCAGCACTAATGAAATACTAGCTTACGAAGTATCTCATAGTCTTAGTATTGATATTGCTTTAAATACAGTGAAGCGCTTAGTTAGAAGAAAGTTTAAACTCCACCCAGAGTTGTATTATTCATTCAGATCAAGGCTTTCACTATACTAATCCTAAGTTCCAAAAATTAGTGAAATCAAACAAAATTATCCAATCAATGTCGCGAAAAGGCAACTGTTGGGATAATGCCCCCATGGAGTCATTCTTTGGACATATGAAAGATGAAATAAATTTAAAGCCCTTAAAAACATTAGATGATGTAAAGAAAGAACTATCTAAATATATGAATTATTACAATAACCATAGGTATCAATGGAATTTAAAAAAGATGACTCCTGCACAATACAGAAATCATCTTTTAATAGTATCTTAACCATACCTTTTTTTAAAGTGTCCTTTTATTTAATACTTTTTTAAATTTTGTTTGCGATTTTTTTCTATTTTCTTCTAAAAAATTACATCAAAAAAATTATTTCTTTCTAATAAGTTCAAGATATTTTTCTACTAATTCAAATTCTTCTTCTGAAAATTTTCTCATATAATCAACCATTTGTTCCATTTTTTTTTCTTTTTTTGTTTTATTTGAGTTATCGTTCAAAAGTTCATTTTGAATATCATTGATATCTTTATTTGTATATCCGATTATTTTAAAAAGTGTTAGATGGTCTATTTTTAACTCTTCTGCTATTTTTTTTAATAACAAAGGGTTAGCTTTAGAATGTTTCCCCGATTCTAAATTTGATAAGTAAGCGTTACTTATTCCAATTCTAGTAGCCATCTCTCTCAAACCTATATTTTTCTTGATTCGATGAGAACGAATATAGTTTCCTAATGCAATTAAAGAATTGTGATCTATTTTTAAGTATCCAGACATAAAGCAGCTCCTACAAGTGAATTAAATTATTTAAATTCTAACATGAAAAAAACAAAAAAACAATAATTAAATTATCTAGCCCAACAAAATATTGGATTAAGTGACCCGTTATAATTTTTTTTGTTTTATTTATTGACTAATTGTTCTGTATATAGTATATTTTTATTGTAAACAGCGTTAACAAATTGCTAACAATTTTATTTTTAAAAAAAGTAGGAGGAAAAAATAATGAATGTCGATGAGATTACAAAAGAAAAATGGTTGATGGATAACTTTCCTGAATGGGGAACTTGGCTTAATGAAGAGATAGAAGAAGAAAAAGTAATGCCTGGAACTTTTGCTATGTGGTGGTTAGGATGTACAGGACTTTGGGTAAAATCAGAGGGAAATGCAAACATTTGTATAGATTTTTGGGTAAAAAGTGGAAAAAGAAGTAAAAAAAATAAATTGATGAAAGAACAACATCAACATCAAAGAATGATAGGTTGTGTTGCATTACAACCAAATCTTAGAAATTCACCTTGTGTATTGGATCCTTGGGGAATAAAAGAATTAGATGTAGTATTAGCAACTCATGATCATGGAGATCATATCTGTTACTATACAGCGGCAGCGGTTTTACAAAACTGTGATGAGTCAGTTAAATTTGTGGGACCAGAAGCGTGTACAGATCTATGGAAAAGTTGGGGGGTACCTGCCGATAGATGTATAACTGTAAAACCTGGAGATACAGTTAAAATAAAGGATACTGAAATTGTAGCTTTAGATTCCTTTGACAGGACGGAATTAGTTACAGCACCGAAAGGAATGATACTAAAAGATAGCCCAGTAAGAGATATGGATAAGTTAGCGGTTAATTATCTAATAAAAACACCAGGTGGAAGTGTCTATCATAGTGGAGATTCTCACTACTCAAACTATTTTGCTAAACATGGTAATGATCACAAGATAGATGTAGCACTTGGATCGTTTGGAGAAAACCCTAGGGGAATGACCGATAAGATCAATGCCTCAGATATGTTAAGAATGGCAGAATCTTTAAAAACGAAAGTAATAATACCTTTTCATCATGATATATGGACTAATTTTATGGCAGATCCTAAAGAAATATTGACTTTATGGGAGATGAGAAAAAATAGATTACAATATCAATTTAAACCATTTATTTGGCAGGTAGGAGGAAAATTTACTTGGCCATTAGATAAAGATAGAATTGAATATATGTATGACAGAGGATTCCATGATGCATTTGCAATAGAACCAGACTTACCATTTAAATCATTATTATAAAGGTATTAATCAAATAAAAATTATATGAAATTATTTTATTAAAAGGGGGAAAGATAATGGATTTTATAAGTGTAATATTAGAAGGGTTTGTAAATAATATTCTGACGAAACCAGAATTTTTTATCGGTATTTTAGTATTTGTAGGTTACATGTTGTTGAGTAGACCAATACATGAAGCTTTTTCTGGGTTTATAAAAGCTACAGTAGGGTATATGATTCTAGGTGTAGGAGCTGGAGGATTGGTAGTAACATTTAGACCAATATTAGCTGGGTTAAATGGTAGATTTGGACTTAATGCAGCGGTAATTGATCCATATTTTGGATTAAATGCTGTAAATAAAGCATTAGAGAGTATAGGTTTATCAACTTCTTGGACTATGATTGCATTACTTATTGGTTTTACTTTAAATATATTATTAGTTATGGCTAGAAAGATAACTAAATGTAGAACGCTTTTTATAACAGGACATATAATGGTGCAGCAAGCTACAACTGCTACTTGGATAGTATTTATGGCATTTCCACAATACAGAAACTTAACTGGTGCAGTTATGGTAGGAGTATTCGTAGGAGTTTATTGGGCTGTGGCGACAAACTTAATAGTAAGACCAACTCAAAGAGTTACAGAAAATGCAGGATTCGTAATAGGTCATCAACAAATGTTTGCAATATGGGCTACAGATAAAGTTGCAGGGAAATTAGGGGATCCTAAAAAGAAATTAGATGATTTAAAATTACCTGATTGGTTATCAATATTCCATGACAATATAGTTGCCACAGGGACGCTTATGTTAGTCTTTTTCGGGATAATAATGGTTATACTAGGACCTGAATATATGAGAGAATTAGATCCTAAATTTTCTGCAAAATTAGCATTCCCAACTTATATAGTTTCAAAATCACTATCTTTTGCTGTGTATTTAGCAATATTAATGACAGGTGTGAGAATGTTCGTTGGAGAGTTAACGGAATCATTCCAAGGTATATCCAATAAGATCCTTCCAGGAGTATTGCCGGCAGTAGACTGTGCAGCAGTATATGGATTTGGTTCTCCAAATGCAGTATTATTTGGGTTTATATTTGGAGCATTAGGTCAGTTTATCGCTATCGCTGGATTACTTGTATTTAAATCTCCTATATTAATCATAACAGGATTTGTACCAGTATTCTTTGATAATGCAACTTTAGCTATATTTGCAGAAAAAAGAGGTGGAGCAAAAGCCGCAGCAATAGTACCTTTCATATCAGGGATACTTCAAGTACTTGGAGGCGCAGTAGCAGTAGCAATGTTTAAGTTACAAGGTTTTGGAGGATGGCATGGAAATATCGACCAAAGTTCAATGTGGTTAGCACAAGGATTCCTTATGAATAACTTAGGTATAGTTGGATATGTAATTGCAATAGTAGGAATGTTAGCAATTCCTATAATTCAATTCAAAAGAGCTAAATCACCAGAGCACTATTTTGATAATGAACCTCTATCAGATGAAGAAGTAGAAGCTGAATATGCTTAAAAAACGGTAATAAAAAATAAATCTAGATCTAATCTTTCTAAATTTAAAGATTAGATCTAGATAAATTATAAATTCAATAAATTGGGGGAATAACAATGATTAAATTATTAGCAGTATGTGGGAATGGAATGGGAACAAGCACAATGATGAAAATAAAAGCAAAAAAAATATTAGATTCACATAAAATAGAGTGTCAAGCAGAGAACTGTAGTGTAGGACAAGCTAAATCAATAGTAAATAATTATGATGTAGTAATTGCTTCTACTCACCTTATCAGTCAATTAAAAGCAAGACCTGCAACAACTTTAGTATCTTTAAAAAATATAATGGATGCTAAAGAGATGGAAGCTAGGTTATTAGAAGTTTTAAAATAAAATGTAACTATGGAGGGAAAAATGACTTTAAGAGACTCGCTTATAGAAAATAATTCTATTTTAATAAATCAAGAAGCAAAAACATGGGAAGAAGCGGTAAAATTAGGAACAGATGTATTGGTAGAATCAGGAGCGATAGAACCTAGATATTACGATGAGATAGTAAAGACTACAAAAGAGTTAGGTCCTTATTATATGTTGGTTCCTGGGATAGCTATGCCTCATTCAAGACCGGAATCTGGTGTTATAAAAGACTGTTTTGCAATAACAATACTAAAAGATCCAGTGAAATTTGGGACAGAAGATCATGAATATGCTCAAATATTATTCACACTGGCTGCAACAAGCTCTGATGCTCATGCAGAAGTTGCAATACCTCAAATTGTAGATCTTTTAGACGATGAAGACAATATAGATAAGTTGATTGCAGCTAAAACAATAGAAGATGTTTTAAAAATAGTAGGATAATTTTTTTTATCTAATGTGTTAGCAAAATGTAAACACTATTGATTAATTATTAATATAACGATATAGGAGATGATATAAATGAATATGCCTTTACTACAAGTAGCCTTAGACAACAATAATTTACCTGATGCTTTAAAGTCAGCTTTAGCATTGGGAGATGACGTAGATGTAATAGAAGCAGGAACAATACTTTGCCTTCAAGAGGGGATGGGAGCAGTTAGATGCCTGAGAGCACTTTTTCCTGATAAGATTATATTAGCAGATACTAAATGTGCAGATGCAGGAGGTACAGTAGCAAAGAACTGCTATGACGCTGGTGCAAACTGGATGACGGTAATATGTTCTGCAACTATTCCTACAATGAAAGCAGCTTTTAAAGAAGTCGATGATTTGCAGGTAGAATTATATGGTGACTGGACATATGAACATGCTCAAAATTGGAAAGATGCAGGATTAACTCAAGTGGTTTACCATCAAAGTAGAGATGCACTTCTTGCAGGAGAAACTTGGGGAGCAAAAGATCTTGATAAAGTAACCAAGTTAATTGAAATGGGATTTAAAGTTTCGGTAACGGGAGGATTAAATAAAGATACTTTAAAATTATTTAAGGGAGTAGCTGTTCATTGTTTTATAGCAGGAAGATCATTAAGAGATGCTGTTGATCCAGGAGCAGAAGCTAGAGCATGGAAAGAAGAGATCGCTAAAATCTGGGGGTAAATATGTATAAGTTAACAGATCTTGAATTGGGAATATACGAAAAAGCTCTCCCTAAAAATATATCATGGAGAGAAAGATTAGAAATAGCTAAAGATGCTGGTTATAAATTTGTAGAAATTTCCGTAGATGAAACAGATGAAAGACTGGCAAGGTTAGAATGGACTAATGAAGAAAGAATTGAATTTACTAGAGCAGTACTTGAAATAGGAATTAGAGTACCATCTATGTGTTTTAGCGGACATAGGAGGTTTCCTTTAGGAAGTGAAAATAAAGAGACTAGAAAAAAATCATTAGAACTTATGAAAAAAGCTATAGAGTTAGCTGCTGATCTTGGGATAAGAAATATTCAAATGGCAGGTTATGATGTTTATTATGAAAAAGGAAATGAAAAAACAAGAGAACTTTATATAGATGGAATGAAACAATCATTGAAGTGGGCTGAACAAGCCCAGGTTATGTTATCGATAGAAATAATGGATCATCCTTTTATGAACTCGATTACAAAATATATTGAATTTTCTAAAATATTAAATTCACCATTTCTTACGGTGTATCCAGATTGTGGAAATCTAAGTGCATGGGGAAACAATGTAGAGAAAGAGATGAAAAAAGGAATCACTGAGATAAGCGCTATCCATTTAAAAGATACACTAGCTGTAACTTCAGAATTTCCTGGTAAGTTTAAAGAAGTTCCTTTTGGTGAAGGATGCGTAAATTTTGTTAATTTTTTTAAAATTTTAAAAAAGTTAGATTATAAAGGGCCGCTATTAATAGAGATGTGGACTGAAAAATCTGAAGATCCTATTGCAGAGATAAAAAAGGCTAAAGAGTGGATGATAGAAAAAATGAAATTAGGAGGTTACTATTCATGCTAGAAGAATTAAAAAAAGAAGTTCTAGAAGCAAATTTAGAATTGCCTAAAAAAGGATTAATAACATATACTTGGGGTAATGTAAGTGGCATTGATAGAGAAAAAGGGCTTATAGTAATAAAACCAAGTGGTGTAGAATACGATAATATGAAAGTAGAAGATTTAGTAGTAGTAGATTTTAATGGGAAAGTAGTTGAAGGGCATTATAAACCCTCATCAGATACAGCTACTCATATAGAATTATATAAAGCATTTCCAAATATAGAAGGAGTCGTACATACTCATTCTACATGGGCTACAATTTTTTCTCAAGCAGGAAAAGACTTAGTAGCATATGGAACAACTCATGCCGACTATTTCTGTGGTGATATCCCATGTACTAGAAAAATGGATCCTGCTGAGATTGGAGGAGAATATGAAAGAGAAACTGGCACAGTAATTATAGAAACTATAAAAGAAAGGGGATTAAATCCTGATCATATGCCAGCTATTTTAGTAAATAGTCATGGACCATTTACATGGGGAAGTTCTCCATTGAATGCAGTTCATAATGCTGTAGTACTAGAAGAACTAGCCAAAATGGCTTATAGTACAGAAAAATTAAATAATGAAGTAAAACAAATGCAAACTGAGTTATTAGAAAAACATTTCTATAGAAAGCATGGAAAAGATGCCTACTATGGGCAAAACTAAAATAAAAAAGGAATGAAAATGGATATTATAGACGATGAACTCATTTTTAAATATTTTGGTTTGGAGGTTTAGATAAATGACACTTAAGAAATGGAAACAGATCAAAAACATAAAAAGAGCTATTAGAGAGATGTTTAGGAGGAAATAATGGAAGTAAAAGAAGTAATTATAACGAATAAAAATGGACTTCATACAAGACCAGGAAATGTTTTTGTAAATCTTGCAAAAACCTTTAATTCTAAGGTTGAAGTGGAAAATGGTAATGGTAAAAAAGTAAAAGGAACATCCCTTCTCAAACTTCTTTCTCTTGGAATAAAAGAGGGGGCTACTGTTAAAGTATATACTGATGGTATTGATGAGACAGAAGCATTAGAGCAACTTACTCAATATTTAATAAAAATGGAGGACTAATATAGATGAAATTATTTATAGATACAGCAAATGTGGCAGACATAAAAAAAGCTAATGATATGGGTGTTATTTGTGGGGTAACTACAAATCCATCTCTTATTGCAAGAGAAGGAAGGGTATTTAAAGAGGTTGTAACAGAGATAACATCTATTGTAGATGGCCCTATCAGTGCAGAAGTAATCTCACTGGAAGCTCCTAAGATGCTGGAAGAAGCTGAAGAGTTAATCAAAATTCATCCAAATATCACAATCAAGTTACCTATGACTGTAGAAGGATTAAAAGCTTGTTCTGCCCTATCTAAAAGAGGAATAAAAACTAATGTAACTCTAATTTTTACTCCTAACCAGGCACTATTGGCTGCCAGGGCAGGAGCAACATTTGTATCACCATTCTTAGGAAGATTGGATGATATCGGTGTAGATGGGATCGAATTAATCAGAGAGATTGTACAAATATTTAATGTGCACAATATAAAATCAGAAATAATTGCTGCAAGTATTAGAAATCCATTACATGCAAAGGAAGCTGCTAAAGCAGGGGCACATATCGGAACTCTGCCACTTGGTGTAATTGAAAAAATGACTCAGCATCCATTAACAGATGCAGGAATAGCTAAATTCTTAGCTGACTGGGAAGGGGTAAGATAAATAGATTGAATTATAGTATGGAAGGGGGAGTCAGTGCTGAATTTTAAGTTGAAAATTCAAGACTCTCAATTCTGTACTATTTTTTATAACTTGACAATAGTTAGTATATTTTAGATTAAAAAGGAGTTAAAATGGCAGATATCAAGATGTTAACGGAAAAAGCTACACAGATAAGAAAAGATATTGTGACTATGATTTGTAAATCAAAATCAGGACATCCAGGGGGGTCTTTATCAGCGGCGGATATAGTGAGTGCACTATACTTCAATGAGATGAACATCGATCCAAAGAATCCTAAGATGGCAGACAGAGATAGATTCGTTTTATCAAAGGGGCATGCAGCACCAGTATTATACGCAGCATTAGCAGAGAAGGGATATTTTGATAGAGAGTTATTAGGAACACTTAGAAAATTTGGATCACCTTTACAGGGACATCCGGATATGAAAAAATTACCGGGAGTAGATATCTCTACAGGTTCATTAGGACAAGGGTTATCAGTAGCAAATGGAATGGCATTATCAGCAAAATTAGACAATAAATCATATAGAACATATGTATTATTAGGAGATGGAGAAGTACAGGAAGGTCAAGTATGGGAAGCTGCTATGACTGCTGCTCACTATAACCTTGATAACGTATGTGCATTCTTAGATTCTAATAACTTACAAATAGATGGAAATGTAGATAAAGTAATGGGTGTTGAACCATTAGATGATAAATGGAGAGCATTTGGATGGAATGTAATCGTAATAGACGGTCATAACTTCGAGGAAATATTAGGAGCTTTAGAAGCTGCTAAGGCTCATAAAGGTCAGCCTACAATGGTTATAGCTAAAACTACTAAGGGTAAGGGTATCTCGTTTATGGAAAATGTATGCGGGTTCCATGGAGTAGCTCCCACATCTGAAGAAACAGAGAAAGCATTAGAAGAATTAAGTCACGTAGAATGTTGTAATAACTAATAGGAGGCCAAAAAAATGAGTAAAAAAGCTACAAGACAAGCTTACGGAGAAGCGTTAGCTGAATTAGGAAGAATAAACAAAGATGTAGTGGTTTTAGAGGCAGACTTATCTAAATCTACAAAGACTTCAATATTTCAAGGGGAATTCCCTGAAAGACATTTTAATGTAGGAATTGCAGAAGCAGATTTAATGGCTACAGCAGCAGGATTTGCAACTACCGGAAAGGTAGCATTCGCTTCTACATTTGCAATGTTCGCAGCAGGAAGAGGATTTGAGCAAATCAGAAACACTATAGCATATCCAAAATTAAATGTTAAAATAGCTCCAACTCATGCAGGAATCTCTGTAGGAGAGGACGGAGGATCCCACCAATCTGTAGAAGATATATCTCTTATGAGATCTATCCCGGGAATGGTAGTATTATGTCCGGCAGATGCAGAAGAAACTAAGCAAATGGTATTTGCAGCAGCAGAATATGATGGACCTGTATATCTTAGATCAGGAAGATTAGATACAGAAGATATCTATAAAGATACAGATTATAAATTTGAGATTGGAATAGCTGATACTTTAAAAGAAGGAACAGATGTTACAATCGCAGCTACAGGAATGTTAGTTCATGAAGCTATGGAAGCAGCAAAAACACTGGAAGCAGAAGGGATCTCAGCTAGAGTAATCAATGTTTCTACAATTAAGCCATTGGATGGTCCTACTATTTTAAAGGCAGCACAAGAGACGAAGTTTATTGTAACTTGTGAAGAGCATTCAGTAATAGGAGGATTAGGAGGAGCAATCTCTGAATTTTTAGGAGAAACTCATCCTACTCTTATCAAGAAATTAGGAATCTACGATCAATTCGGTCAATCTGGAACAGGTGACCAATTATTGGATGAATACGGATTAAGAGCAAAGGATATAGTAGCAAAAGTAAAAGAAAATATGTAA